>JBBQMJ010000160.1:0-7139 GCA_038328815.1 Fimbriimonadales bacterium
GTCGTTTGCCGATGCCTACGAGAAGTTCATGCAGGCATTCCTTAAGGAACAGGCTGCGAAGACCGGCGGGTAATTCATTTTGGATTGCACTTCCGTTCGGTTCATGACGGTAGGGTAAATCATCGCTCGTGGTAAAAGTCGTTCGCTTGATCGGAGATTCGGGGGCTTGGCCCCTTGATGGTCTTCGTGGCCGCACCCTTTACCACTCAAATCCGCTTGACTATTCGTTCGGGTGGCTTAGCGAGAATGGTTTTTCAGTTGCGCCTGTCCCTGTTGAGGGAGTTCCGGATGGCGAAGTTCTTTTAGTGATCGAATCGAGTGCGCCTAGCGGCGCCATTGCGGAACTCGTGCAGGTCGTTGATCGGCTGCTGGGACCGGGCGGTTGCCCTTGGGACCAGGCGCAGACCCATGAGAGCCTGAAACGCCACCTGTTGGAGGAAGCCTATGAGGTTTTGGAGGCCATCGACTCCAAAGATCCTTCCCTTCTTCAGGAGGAGCTGGGCGATTTGCTTCTTCAGCCCATCATGCACGCGCAGATGGCCAAGGCGGCCGGGCAATTTGATAGCGAAGCCGTAGCTCAAGGCATTGTTGACAAGCTTGTGCGACGCCACCCACATGTGTTCGGGGATGTATCCGTTGCTGATGCAGACGAGGTGCTGAGGAACTGGGACGCAATCAAGAAGCAGGAAAAGGGCGAGCCGCAATCGATCCTTGCCGGTGTTCCTAAGGGCATGGCTTCCCTGCTCCGCGCTTTTGAAGTGAGCAAAAGGGCAGCGCGCAGCGGCTTTGAATGGCCTGATCAGTCGGCCGTCTTTGACAAGCTCCGTGAGGAAGAAAACGAACTACGAGAAGCGATCTGTGGCGGGAATCAGGAGCGGATTGAGTCCGAAATCGGAGATCTGCTCTTTACTGTGGTGAATATCGCGCGCTGGTCGAAAGTTGAGCCTGAAGAGGCGTTGCGGAAGATGTTAGATAGGTTTACCAAGCGGTTCATGCTAATGGAATTGTGGACCGACGTTCCGCTGGGCGAGTTGACTCCAGAGAAGTGGGATGAGCTTTGGGTCCGGGCAAAGAGCGTCGAGAACCCAACATAACATCCCCTTAGCCCCGGTTTTCGGAACGGCGGCACGACCCCTCCCTCGCCTACTGGTGTCAAAAATGCCCGGCGTAGCTAGCGCCTAAGACGGAAAACAAAGTCGGAAAGAAGCAGGTTTTCCACATAAAGTTGAGGTTTTCCACATTTTGCTTGTATAATTGCGTGGTTTCGTCTCAACGCTTGTTCTCCAATGAAGGCGATCAAGCTAGGAGGTTGACGATGAAAAGAAACTACGGATGGTTGTTAGGCCTCGCTGCAGTTAGTTCTGCCGCTGCCTTCGTCCTGCATGCAAACAATGCAGGCTCTTACTCGACCCATGCGTCTGTTGATCGGGTTTCAAACTCGATTGCAGCTCAGTCCATCCTTTCGGACGTGCCTGCCCCCACATCCGACCGTCACTTGGTTGTGAGGACCTCGAAACTAGCAGAATAGTCCGACCAACACATCGCTGATAAACGAAAAGGGACCCCCGCCCGAATCTTAATTTAATCTCCATGGCCCTAGCCGGCCAAATCGGTAACCTGAACCATGCGCCAGGTCCGAAGGCTACTTCCTTTCGTGCTCGTTTTCTCACTTACAGCTAACGCTCTGAGTTGGAACGACACAGGCCACATGGTTATCGCGGCTATTGCCTACCAGCATCTGACTCCTAAGGCGAAGCGCGCTGCAGATGCCCTTCTTCGAAATGGCGATCAATGGTCGGACTTCTTAACTGCTGCCTGTTGGGCGGACGATACTAAGTCTAGAGATACGGGCCGTTGGCATTATGTCGACCAGTATTTCCGCGAAGATGGCCAAGCCACAGAACTAAAGCCAGATGCAGAAAACGTGGTGTGGGCGATTAACAAATTTTCGCTGATTCTCGGTGACAGAGCGCGGACCAAGGTTGAGAGGTCAGAGGCGCTTAAGTACCTCATCCACTTTGTTGGTGATGTCCATCAACCGCTACATTGCGTGAGCAGAGTCTCCAATGCGCTGCCTGCCGGGGATCGAGGGGGGAATCTTTTCAAGATAAAGGCGCCCAAAGGCATCGTTTACAAGCCGCGCAATTTGCATTCACTCTGGGATGTAGGTGGCGGGCTGTTCGACGACAGGTTCGACCGGTCCAAAGAGCTTTCCTCAGATTCCCTTGCCCCAATCTATCAGGTTGAAAAGCAACTAGACCAAAGGTTCGGTGCAGCTGCATCTAGAAATGCCAAGAACCTCAACCCGGTGGACTGGGCTGCAGAGGGTCTCAAGCTTGCTCGGGCAAGCGCATATCCGGCCTATGATGACGCGCGGATTCCCGATGCATTCGTCGAAAGCGTTCACGAGCTAAGCAGCAAACGCGCTACAACCGCCGGCTATCGGCTCGCGGCACTCCTCAATAAGCTCTTGGGCTGATTGGGGCTGATTCTTCGGAAAGCACCCTAAAGTTGCTGGGCGCTCTGCCGAGTATTTCATTGGCGGTCCTTGGACCCCGTAAGAATTGCTTAGTTGGAGTTATCAGCATAATGCGAATTAATCACCATATCCCGTTGAGACCAGGAAGTTTCCTCAACTTGGGTACTGACAAAACGGACAAGACGACGAATGCGAACACCAATGTCGCCACGACTGCCGGTGTAACGAAGAACCCAATTGGCCCGTTCGTTTCAGGTCCAGAAATTCAGAAGCCAACGATTGGCTTTACCTCAGGTCCCGAAATCGCACCGACAACTGTAAAGTTTGATTCCCGACCCGAGATTCCCAACGCGACGGTTAACCAAGTCGCAACCCAGAATTTGGCAGCAAGCCAATCAACGCCGCTCGACGCCCAGAAAGCTTTGAGCCTAGCCAGCCAAACAAGCCAGCAGTTGCTAGCGCAGTTCGGCTCAGGATCCAAGTCGCCGTCCTTCGGACCCAATCCGGACAGCGTTCTCGGCCTCCTTCAAATGTAAGACCCACCAACGAGCAAAGACAAGACGAGTAAATGCATCCCCGCCCCTTGAATAAGGGCGGGGTTTTTTCGTTGAAGGACCTGCTAGAAATGGAGAGTGGCCTAGGGCATAATGCAAGCGTGCCAATAACAGGCTTTAGCCCCAGAACTCAAGTTAAGCGAGGTGCCCAATGCGTCGCGCTTTAGGCAAGGGACTCTCGCAGCTGATTGCCGAGGAAGTTGAGGCCACGCCGAACGAAGCGGCGCTTACCGATATCATTCCCAATCGAGGCCAACCCCGGACCATTTTTGAGGATGGACCGCTTCAAGACTTGGCAGCCTCAATCAAAGTGTATGGCATTCTGCAGCCTCTCGCCGTGCGGCCTACTGCTGATGGCAAATATGAGCTAATCGCTGGTGAGCGGCGCTTTAGGGCGGCAAAGATGGCGGGCCTGAAGTCGGTGCCGATCGTCGTCCGGGCTGCGAATAACAGTGAGTCGCTAGAACTTGCCCTTGTTGAGAACATTCAGCGGGAAGACATCAGCCCCATGGAATGCGCCCGCGCGTACCGCCGGTTGATAGACGAGTTCGGGATGACGCAGGAGAAAGTGGCCGACAAGGTCGGCAAAGCGCGCGCTTCTGTCGCCAACTCTGTGCGCCTTCTAAAGCTGCCGCTGAGAATCCAGAAGGGTCTGGAAGATTCGATGATCACAGAGGGCCACGCAAGGGCCTTACTCGGTCTATCGTCAGAGGCGCAGATGCTGGCCGTCTATGACCAAATCGTAAGCCGAGGACTTACCGTCAGGGACGTCGAGAAGGCGACTCAAGACAAAGGGGCTAAAGCTCCGAAATCGGAAAAGCCATCAAGGATTCAGAAGAGCGTTGAGGACACGAGCCTAGAAGAAGCACTTTCGGTGCACTTTGGCAGCCCTGTCAAATTGGCTCGATCGGAGACCGGTGGGCAGTTGAACGTCGCTTTTTATTCGGACGACGACCTGCAACGGATTCTGGACGTCCTCGGAATCACACTCTAGGGCGCTCAAGTCTTAACGACTAGGCGCCGAAAATACTTAGAAGGTCCATAGGCTTAAAGGGCTTATGAGCGCCCACTTGGCGACGTAGAACCGTCCTAGTGTGAGAAGTAATGAACCCGATTTCCGTAAGAGCACCTCTTATCGAGGCGAGAGCGTGAAGACCAGAATCGCTTCGGTCGCGTGGAAGCTTCGTTCCGCTCGTAGCGACGGGCAATATTTCGGGCATCTTTACGATTTGGTTAGCGAAGCGCACGACAAGGGCGCGGATATCTTGGTCTTGCCAGAGCTCACCAGCCTGGAAATGCTCCCACTGGCACCCGATCTTGAGGAAAAGGACGCGCCCGCGTTTCTTGTGCAATTTGCCCAAGGGATTGAGGAATGGCTCGTCCGTATCAGTGCATCAAGCGGTATGACACTTGTCGGTGGATCCCATTTCCGCGAGACGACAGATGGCATCGTCACGGCGTGCGTTACCGCGACGCCCGATGGAAAGCTGTCGGCTACCTTGAAAAATAGGCTGACTGGCTACGAGCGTGATTTTTGGGGATTGAAGCCAGGGCAGGACCTTGCCAAGCTTCCCGATCCGAGATTTGGGGCCCTTCTCTGCTTTGACAGCGGCTTTCCTGAAGCGGGAACCGCGCTTGCTCTATCAGGAGCTGAAGCCATTTTGGTGCCCGCGTTCACGGGCACGGTGCAGGGCTTTAACCGAGTGCGCGATGCCTGTCACGCGATGGCTACCGAGAATCGCGTGTTCGTCGTTCACGCTTCCCTGGTTGGCTCCATTGGCTATTCGCCTGCGCAGGCGACGTTCGGCTCGAGCGCGATTTTAACGCCCGGACTCGCGCCATTTGCGCCGATGCCGGTCATCGCCGAGACCGAAATGAACGAAGAGGGCATTGCCATCGCCGAGCTTGACTTCGATGCATTGGCAGAAACTCGCCAAGGAGCACAGCTCGGTCAGCTTGACGAGGACACGGACTGGAAAGTCAGCTAGCTACCTTATTTCGTAGGTGAGATAGCCGGCGGTCTTCGGCAACGTCGTTCCATCCAGGAAGCGTCCCAACTCGTCGGTAAGGCAGATCATGGAGGAGCCTGGATTCGGCCCCCACCGAGAAGTACCCAGGGCAATCATGCAGTGTCCGCCAGAGTTAAGAGGGACGATGGCAGTGGCTGTTCCCTTTTCAAGATCTATCGTCGTTCCGTGGAAGGTGAGCTTGTTCCCTTCAACTGCAAAGCCGGCCTTTGAGCAAAGAGTTCGGATTGTGGGGTTTGTCGCGGGTGATCCGACGAGCGTCACGTTATTGAGATCGTCGGGCATCTTGTCAAGTGATCCCTTTAGTTCAGGACGAAGATCGGGCAATGCGGGATCGCGATAGACGGATTTGGACCCGAAGCGATCGATCTCCACCGGCGACTCGTCATCCTTAATTCGACGCAGAATAGTCCGCCAAGGGTCAAACGACACTAGGCTTGGCTTTGACGAGCACGGGATCGAGATCGTCCCGTTACCGTTGATGTCGACCGACGTAAACTCGCGACCTTCCGGGTTGACCAGTAACACCTGACACTTCAGTCGATAGGGTGCTCCGTTGAACTTGACATCGCCAGTGACTTTCCCGTTGGAATAAGCAAGGTTACTGACGCCGAAGTCAGCGACTCCCTTGCGACGAAGCCACTCATCCCAGAACCACCCGAGATCTTGGCCGCTCGCCTTCTCGGCGGCTGCCTCAAAATCCTGCCATTCGCCTGTTCGGTCCTTGGGCTGGTCGGTTACCCATTCTCGCAAGCACTTGAGCATGGTATCAGTGCCCAATTCCTGTTCGAGCATGCTGAGTACGAACGCGCCCTTGCCGTAACCCAGTGAGCCAGCCACTGGTCCGTAAGCTACGCCAGAGTCTTCGCACGTGGCCGCCTCCCAGTCGCCTGAATAACCTGGGTGGCTGGCGAAGGCTTGACGCCTTGCGAGATGGCTACCGAGGGGTGATTCGCGGCGGAACATTTCGTCGCAGTAGTCGGCAAAGCTCTCATTCCAAAAGGAGTGTAAGTAGCTGTTATCGACCATTCCACCAAACCAGGTGTGGGCGGTCTCGTGGCCATCTTCTCCTGGCGTGTACCCGTAAGTTGCAAAGCTGTAGGCCTCCAACGCGCCACCGCCGTAGACATCGCTGATAACCGCCCCGTAGCCGCTAAAGGGGTATTTCCCGAGGTTCTTGTCGTAAAACTCGATGATAGGTGCGTAGAGCTCGCATTGGTCTTTCATGCGCTGCTCGGTCATGCGCATGCTCCAGACCGAATAGTGGCGGCCATTGATTTGCTCCGAGTACGTCTTGTATGGCGCCGCCGAGACGCTGAAATAGGTGACCGGCAGGTCCATGCGGTACTTGGTGACGCGCTCCATGGGGGAGACGTTTGTTGAAATGAGCTCGCCCTGGCCGATCCCAATCCAAGTTGACGGACTGTGGATCGTGACCGAGTACGTGGCCGGTTGACGAGCGATCATGGGGTACCAGTAGTCATTGGTTAGGGTGGCCTCCTTCGTGCCGATGCTTCCCGCAAAGTTGGGCAGGTCAACGACCGCCTTGTAGTTGAATGTGTAACTGAAGTCGCCATCGCCTGGGGGCGTTGGAATGGAGACGACTCCGGCTGCTTGCGCGAAAGGTACGGAACCGGAAGCGGCGGATACCGAAGTGACTTTGTATTGTCCACTGAACCTGACGAAGAAGGATTTTGCGGAAGGGCCGTGCCTTCGGAAGGTCACCTGGTCGGTCAAGGTTGCCGTTTTGGTTGGTACATCGAACTTCCAATCAAAATCGTGGTTTCGAACTAGGACTCCAAGGTCGCGATCTTCCGGAACGTATTTGAGTCGATCACCGGATCGAAAAAACACTAAATCTCCCGTGTCCTCGCTTGTGATCTGTGTGTGGAAGACAACGAAGTCCATACCATCAACCGACTTCACCTCGTCTGCTTTCCAGCCAAACCGCCCTGTATCATAGGCGCCGCCCCTCATGATTGCGAAGGGGCTTATCTTGCCGGGGTCGCCTTCGAGAAACTTTGTGAGGCCGTCCACATCTCGCTTTTCGGCAAGGTTGTTCAGGACCGTAATGTCGGA
>JBBQMJ010000161.1:0-7132 GCA_038328815.1 Fimbriimonadales bacterium
GGCACCGCCGGCATCGTCACGATCGAGGACATTGTCGAGGAGCTTGTTGGCGATATCCAAGACGAGTACGACGTTGAAGAACCCGAAATCGTTGAGACTCCAGAAGGGTTGCTCGTTTCCGGCAAGACCCATGTGGACGATGTTGCCGACCTTATCGGCGTTGAGTTGAGTTCCGAAGAATTCGATACGATTGGCGGCTACGTGTTTGGCCTCTTCGGCCGCCAGCCGAAAGACGGTGAAAGCGTGGTCGAAGCCAACCATCGGTTCTCGGTAGCAAAGAGCGACGGCCGCAGGATCGTGCGGCTCAAAATTGAAAAGCTTCCAGAGCCCGCGGAAGTCGAAGCCGCCGAATAGAGCCACAATCTCCCCATGCCCGAGTTGCCGGACATTGAGCTTTATGCGCACAAGCTACGAGAGCTTGTCGTCGGCCAACCCCTGCTGAAGCTGCGCACCTTCACACCGTTTGTGTTGCGAACCTTCTCGCCGTCGCCCGATGAATTGGAGGAAAAGACGGTCAAGGGTCTTCGTCGGCTCGGCAAGCGTATCGTCTTCGAACTGGAGGACGATCTTTTCATCATCGTCCACCTGATGATTGCAGGACGCTTTCAATGGAAGCTGGAGACCAGGTCACCCAACCCCGCCGGCAAAATTGGTCTTGCCTCCTTCGTTTTTCCGAATGGCACGCTGGTCCTAACGGAGGCAGGGTCAAAGAAGCGCGCCGGGATTTACCTTGTGAGGGGTGAGGGGGCCTTGCACGAACATGACCCGGGTGGCATCGAGCCACTTACTGTCACTGAAAGCGAATTTAAAGTCGCCCTGCTGGCACAAAACGCGACTGTTAAGCGCACACTTACAAGCCCCAAAATCTTCAGCGGAATCGGCAACGCCTACTCAGATGAGATACTCCACGCTGCGCGCATGTCGCCACTCAAACTCACAAGCAAACTGACAGATGACGAAGTAACCCGGCTCTACCGGGCCACGAAGCAAACTCTCGAAACATGGGCAGCGAAACTTAAAGAAGAGTTCAAGAACAAGTTCCCGGGCCCGGGCGATGTGACCGCCTTTCGACCCGACTTCGCCGTCCACGGCAAGTACGGCAAGCCCTGCCCTGTGTGCGGCAAGCCGGTCCAGCACATCGTCTACACCGACAACGAGGCCAACTACTGCGCCCAGTGCCAGAACGACGGCAAGCTTCTAGCTGATCGTTCCATGTCCCGCCTCCTCAAGGGTGACCGGCCAAAAACTCTCGACGATTTGGACTAGGGCAGCAACTTACGGTTCAAAATGAACCGATGTCCGAACTGCGCTTCCATCCCTTCCTAAACCAATGGGTCATCACGGCGACTCAGCGCCAGGACCGGACATTTCACCCACCGGACGACTACTGTCCTCTCTGCCCAACCAAGCCCGGTGGCTTTCCCACAGAGATTCCTTTCGACCATTACGACATCGCCGTCTTTGAAAACAAGTTTCCTTCCTTAAGGCACCCCGCCGAACACCCTGCGATCGAAGGGTCGATGATCACACCCGTTCGGCCCAGCGCCGGCGTCTGCGAAGTGATTTGCTATACCGAGCAGCACGACCAAACTCTGGCCAACCTTCCGTTTGAGCAGGTTCGTAAGCTCACCCGAGTATGGCAAGACCGATATGTCGAGCTAGGCAAACTCAAGGAAGTCGAGTACGTGTTCATCTTCGAGAACAAGGGCAAGGAAATCGGAGTCACCCTCAGCCATCCCCACGGGCAGATTTACGCTTACCCCTTCATCCCGCCGATCCTAACCGAAGAACTCAGGGCAGAGCGAGCCTATTTTGAGGAGAATGGCAAGCCGCTGATGGAAGAATGGCTGGCGTTTGAGATGTCGTCTCAAGCACGCCTGGTCTGGCAGAACGACACCTTCGTCGCCATCATCCCCTTCTTCGCCCGCTATCCGTACGAGATCTACATCGCGCCGAAATACCACCTGTCGTCGATTGCGAAGATGGACGCCCGCGAGCTTGACAACATGGCCGAGGCGCTGTTGGCAGTCACTCGGCGATACGACAAGTTGTTCGATCTTTCTATGCCTTACATCATGGCCGTCCACCAGGAGCCGACGATGCATGGCTACGAGTTCAACTGGTTCCACATCGAGTTCTATCCGCCTTACCGAACCGCGAAGAAGCTCAAGTACCTAGCAGGCAGCGAAGCCGGCGCAGGCGCGTTCATCAACGATACGCTGCCTGAAGAGAGGGCCGAGGAAATGAGGAAGCTGGACGTTGGGCCGATTCGCTAGTTGGAACACCAACTAGGGACCTGTCATTCTGGAGCGGAGCAGAGGCGAAGCGATAGAATCCGCGCCAAGACTCTTGGTTCCCGCCAATATGGCCCGTTTCCGGAAACAGTATGCCTGAAGCTGTGGCGGTGGGCAGATTCTATCGCTTTGCTCCAGAATGACAAATGGCGAGGAGGAATCCGTCGTGCTTTGCACCAGAATGGCAATGTCCCGAAGACGCCCTAAATTTCTTCCCTAAGCAACACACGGAACCGGTTCTCTTTCTCAGAGCTCCGCGCCAGGAGCACAGCCTCCGGGCTCAAGCCCTTAACCTCGGGCTCATCCTTGTCCCTAGCCGCTTCCCAAATGTCCTTTAGCTGCTCAATCGCCTTCTCAGGCGAGGTCTTCGCCTTGACGTCACCCAACTTCTCCAACAACTCGTCAGATAGCTTTTCGGTGCCGGCAACAACGGCGCAGCGGCGTGATGTGCGAAAGTCTCCGTCGTAGTCCAGCGTGTAGTAAAGGTCCTCTTCCACCGTCGGACCAACCTCGCCGAACAGGGACCGAGCCACTACGGGCGAAGAACTAAAATCGGAAAATGCCTTCTTGATTGGTCCGCTCAAAGCGGTAGCCACTCGCTGAATCGTGACGTCTTCCTCGCTCCGGTTATAGCCCTCTTGGTGCGCAAACTCCACTGCGCCAGTTCGCAAGGCTTCCACATCGGACTGCTGCCCGATGGCCGCGAAGATCAGGCGGTCGTAAACTTCGAAAATCTTGCGAGCTTGTCGGCGGTAAGTGAATACCAAAATCCCATCTGCCAAAGAGACCGCCAGAACGGGCGTCCCCTGCGCAAGCTTGCCTTCAATATATTGGGCTCGATTACCGATGCCCTCCTGCCAGTCATACGGCGTTAGCACAAGCTAGTTATACTCCTGCTCGCCCCAAGTTGGCGGCAATGAGAAGGCTTGAGGACGATTTAAGTCTATATAGCGACTCGGGCTAGGCATTGTGAAACAAGCGGATGCCCAGCTAAGTCTTACCTCTACTATGGAAACCATTATCATCGTTCTGGTCGTGCTCTTCCTACTTGGCGGCGGCGGCTTCTACTATCGCGGACGACGCGGCATCTAGAAGTGAGATTCCTCAAACCACGCCTGGTCTATCGAAGGTCAGGCTGGACCCTGCGGAGAACGCTATTCCCGTTCAGGCTCTCGTTCTTTCGACGGAGTATTTAGGCGGCAGAAATTTCGAGTAGCTTAACCGCCAAATTCGGCTTTCTTCGGATACTTATACGGAGTTGACTTCGTAAGCCAGGCTTCCATCATCCGCCCGACCTTCCCAAGGGAATCCGCCGAGCAGTATTTGGGAATATCGGTCTGGTTGTGCCAATGGTCCAGGTGCTCAAAGTCGATGAGGTCCATCATTGGCACGCCCGCTTTGTTCACACTCTGGTGGTCGTCTAAGACGGCCGTTCCAAATTCGCCGGGAAATGTCTTGCCGAAGCCGTTTGCGTTGGCAAAAGTATAGAAACCCTGCACAAGCGGCTTCACCAGCTTGTAGCTCTCGGTTTCAACCGCGATACGAACATCCTGCGTCCCCACCATGTCCAGCAAGATGCCGTAATCCGGTTTTAGCGCGGGCAGGTTCTGTCCGAAAGCGATCGCGCCAAGGTACATCTCGTCGTCGCCGGGGCCAAGATCTTCCCCATCGTCCAGCACGTACATCACGCCGACATCCGGGTTGTTCCTCTCTTTGAGCACCCGCATCAGCTCAAGCAACACGGCGACTTCGCTTGCGCCATCATTGGCTCCGATGATGGGCAGCTTCTTCAAGGCAGGATCAGACTCTTGGTCAGAAGTCGGCCTGGTATCCCAATGCGCCATCAAGATAACTCGAACCTTGGCATTGGCCCAGTTCTGATCTCCGACGACGTTCCACATCGTCACAAGCTTGCCAGTTGAGGACCATGTATGCGTGAACTCTTGGAAACGCACGTTGTCGCAATACTTGGTCATCTCCTCTTTGAGGCGATCGCGGCACTTGATATGCGCGTCGGTTTCAGGAGGGCGGGGACCCAGGTCGCATTGCCACATCAAGTGGGCCCATGCCTTTTCCTGGTCAAAGAGGTATTGCTTCGGCTGAGGTTTTGAACTTTGCGCCATGGCTAGGTTAGCCAGAAGCGTCATCGCAACGACGATGGAAGTGCGAAAATCTCTCATAGATCGCTAACCTTGAGCGGTCCAACGGGGCGCCGTCTCAACGTATTTCTTGTCTTTCAGGACCGATTCAACGGTTGTTTTGTCAAAGGTCTTCGTGATCTTGGACTTGTCCCAAATCTTGAAGTAGCCCAGGCCGCCACGTCCCAAAGACGAGGGCATAGCCACTTTGTATTCGTGCGTTACATCAAGCGGCGCGCCACCAACGGTCACGCTCACAATCCGCGCATCCGGTGCGTTTGACTTGTTGAAAGTCACTTCGAAGCCGGAGATTTGGAGAAAGCTCGTGTTGGGCTGAGGAAACAGCGAAACTGACCGTTCAAAGGCCTGCTTGATTTGAGCGCCGGTGAGGGTCAGAACCACAATATCATCAGTCGGGTACTGAAGGAGGCTTGCCAGGTTGTCCTTTTGATAGGTCTCCTTCACGAGACCGGCGGCCATAAAAGCGCCGTCAGCACCCGCAAATTGCTTCAAAACATCGGCAGCAGCCTGTGAAGGCTGGTGGGCGCCAGCCTCGGGCCCCGTCGCCTGCGCGAACGAGCCGACTGCCATGAGGCAGACGAGACAGGAAACCAAAGGTCGGAGAGCGAGTTTCATAAAGGGACCCTTACGTAGATCAGACTACCGAGATCGCCCATAGATTCGTTACATTTGGGCCGATAAGCCCGCAAGAATAGCGAACTGCCTTAGTCTTCGACGCGAACGCCCATCGAGCGAGCGGAGCCAGCAACGATTCGCATCGCCATCTCTTCGTCTGAGGTGTTCATGTCGGCCATCTTAGCCTTCGCAACGTCTCGCAGCTTTTCCTTCGTCAGGGTGCCTGCCTTATCTAACTTGGGGTTGGCGGCGCCGGTTGTGATACCTGCGGCACGCTTGATAAGGTCTGTGACCAGAGGCTGCTTGACTACAAAACTGTAAGATCGGTCCTCGTAGACTGCGATTTCAACCGGAAGGACAAAGCCCATCTGGGGAGCGGTCATTTCGTTGAACTTCTTGAGGAACTCCATCATGTTGATGCCCGCTTGTCCAAGCGCTGGGCCAACTGGAGGCGCAGGCGTTCCCTTGCCTGCGGGGATGTTTAATTTGATGTTGCTGGTAATTCTTTTCGCCATGGGTAAATCTCTCGTGTAGGTTAAGCGCTGGGAGAGGGGGAAGCATCATCCACGCGCGAACGCATATTATACCCAGGCGGGCGCTACTTCCCAGTCTTGCCGTTCCGTGCGGGAGGAGGGGGTGGCCGGCTCCGGCGGGACGGGGCGATTCCGGAACTTAGGAGAAAGTCTTTAACGAACGGAATTCGAAGGGATAGGTTCCGATTTTGTCGACCGCCCCCGTCGGCTCCGCCACCCCCGCCTCTCCAGGCGAGGGAAGGACGCGACCTGAACGAAACTTCTCGCATAATCCCTCCATGGCAAATCCCGAGCTGTTCAAGAGCCTAAAGGACCTCTTGCTTCCCTATGTCGACAAGGGCTTCA
Organism: Fimbriimonadales bacterium; assembly: GCA_038328815.1. GTDB lineage: Bacteria > Armatimonadota > Fimbriimonadia > Fimbriimonadales > Fimbriimonadaceae > JBBQMJ01. Next base: position 5,947 of record JBBQMJ010000161.1, read on the forward strand.
CGGTTGTCAGCGATGATGAAACCAATTTCATCTTAAGCTCTGTCCGGCCCCTAGTCATCGAGGGCCGCAAGTTTGACCAGATTTATCTTGCTGGGGTCCGTAATGGTAAGACTTCCACGGTGCTCCATTATTTCCCCATCTACGGGAATCCCAAGATGGCGCTCGACCCGGCACTGCTAAAACTCCTCAAAGGCAAGACATGCTTCCATTTCAAGAAGCTCGACGACACGCTCTCAAAGGCGGTCTCGGAAGCCTTGGAAATGGGCTACCAGGCTTACAAGAGAAACGACTGGGTTTAGAGGCCACTACAAAGGGCGTCGCCCCGTATGTCAAACTAGCCTAGATTCCATTTGCAAAGGAGCAAACCCAGAAACAGCTATGCCTCTAATTTCCGTACGAATTCCGCAGATCGGCGAGGGCCTTCAAGAAGCACGCCTCGTTGCCGTCCTTAAGCAGCCTGGCGAGAAGGTCAAGCGCGACGAACCGATCTACCAGATGGAAACTGACAAAGCTGTCATGGATGTCGAATCCCCCTACGAGGGCATCCTCACGGAATGGCTCGCGGCTGTTGATACGATTCTTCCAATAGGTGGCGAAGTCGCCCGAATGGACGTCGCTGATGGCGTCTCCGAAGTTGGAGGAGCAAACGGCGCACCCGTTTCCACTGCTGTTTCCGCAGCGCCCACGGCTGAACCAGCTGCTGCCGCGGCAGGTGGCCGAAACGCCAACATCCCGCCAAGAACTCGCGCCTACGCCAAAGAGAAAGGCATTTCCGACGATCAGCTCGCGTCCATACCCAGTGCAAGCGGCAAGCTCATGCCCGCCGACGTCGACGCCTTTCTATCAAGCGGATCGATTGCAAAATCAGCTCCATCAAAGGGCGGCGCCTTCGACGAAATCGAAGTGCCAGGCAAGCAGCGCGTCCTGAACTCGCGCATGGTTCGGGGGAATGCGCTGGTCGTGCCCGGAACTATCAGCGTAGCCCTCAACTGGGAACCCATATCGCAACTGCGTGAGCAGATCAAAGCGGGCCGCGGAGAGTTCCAGCCTTCAGCATTCACGATGTTCTCTTTTGTCGTCGCGCAAACCCTTAAAGACTTCCCCGCCTTCAGAACTTCAATCGTGGGTGACAGCACCTATCGCACCTATCACCACGCGGCCCTTGGAATCGCCGTAAGCCTTCCTG
>JBBQMJ010000162.1:0-7101 GCA_038328815.1 Fimbriimonadales bacterium
GGAATCCGGTGATGCTGTTTCATCCAAACCCAAATGGGTTTCTTCCCAAAACCAATGGCGAATTCTTCGACACCCATCTTGAAAATACGGGCGAAAAGGTAGTGCCCATATTCATGCGCGGCCACAAGGACGGAGATCATCACAAGGAAGATAACGCCGATCTTAATCCATTCCAAAATCATCATAAAAAGGAAAACCTAGCTTCAAAACTAACGCATTCAACGGACATGCCGTTCCATTACCGAACCGCGCCAGCTCCGAGCAACTGGGTGGCAACTTCCCGCGCCTCGGCGTCGGCTACCAAGATATTATCCAAGGTCGCGCTCGCCGGTTTGTGATTTGCCATTACGTATCCGACGATTTCCGGTATCTGCAAGAACCGCGCCTTATTATCTAAGAAGGCATTTGCCGCGATTTCGTTTGCCGCATTCATTGCACAGGGCATCGTGCCGCCCACTTTAGAGCTTTCGATTGCGAGCTTGATGCATGGGAATGTCGCATGGTCTACCGGCTCGAACGTGAGGTCAGGACTGTCTAACGGATGCCACGGCTTCATTTCATTTTCCACCCGCTCTGGGTGGAGAAGCGCATAAAGGATAGGTAGCTTCATATTTGGCCAACCAAGCTGCCCAAGCACGCTGCCATCTTTGAACTTCACAAAGGAATGCACGATGCTTTGCGGATGAATAACGGTTTGCACCTTCTCAATTCCTACGCCAAAAAGCCACTTGGCTTCGATGGTCTCTAGGCCCTTGTTCATGAGAGTTGCCGAGTCCACGGTGATCTTCCCACCCATCCTCCAAGTTGGGTGATTGAGAGCCTGCTCAACGGTGACATTCGTGAGATCCTCCCGCTTCTGGCCGCGGAAGGGCCCCCCGCTTGCGGTGAGAATTAGCTCCTGGATTTGATCGGCTGTGTAACCCTGGAGGCACTGAAAGATGGCGCTATGCTCGCTGTCGATCGGCGTCAGCTTGATGCCGTACTCCTTCGCCAGCGGCATCACCAGTTCGCCAGCAGCAACAAGGACCTCTTTGCTAGCAAGCGCGATGTCTTTCTTCGCCTTGATCGCGTTGATCGTGGGAATTAGGCCGATCACGCCCGCCACGCTGACGACAACAATGTCCGCCTCTGGAGAGCACGCAAGGTCGGAGATGGCGTTTATTCCCGAAGGAATGCCCTGCGTTTCGTCGTAAAGGGCGACGTTCTTCACGCGAAACTTGGTGGCTTGTTCTTCAAGAAGCCGTCGGTTACTTTTTGCCGCCAAACCGACGACTTGTAGCTTGTCAGCATGTTGCGCAATGACGTCTAGGGTCTGGGTGCCAATGCTCCCCGTCGAACCTAGGACAACGACGCGCTTCACACCTCATTGTAGCCGCCTTCGCTGCAACTCCTGGGTTATGATGCGACTAGGTCAACACGATGGAACTCGTTCCTCCCGATCGTTAACTGCGCCATGATTGCGATGTCGGCGTGACATAATGAGCGAATGGTCGAAGCTCCTAGAACGGACACGCGGGTGCGCTTGTCCGACGAGCAGGCCACCGAATTAACCTCGCGCTACGGCACCCCACTCTACGCAGTCGACGAGAAGCATTTTAGAGATCGCATCCGGCGCTATCGCGCCGCCTTTGAAGCCGCCGCCCCAGTTTCAGAAATCTCGTTCGCGAGCAAGGCCAACAGCACACTCGCTCTCTTAGCCATCGCCCACCAAGAGGGTTGCGCCATCGATGTGGCAAGCGAAGGAGAGCTACGGGCTGCCCTAACCGCGGGCGTCCCAGCCAAGAAGTGCCACTTCCATGGCAACAACAAGTCCCTCACCGAGATCGAATTCGCTATCCAAGAAGGCGTTGGCCAAATCATCGTCGATAACCTTGAGGAGATCGCGAAGCTTGCTAGGCTAAAGCCAACCATTGACCTTCTGCTCCGACTGGCGCCAGGCGTCGATCCCGTCACCCACGCCAAAATCTCCACAGGCCAAGCGGACACCAAATTTGGCTTCAACGTTGTTGACGGCTCCGCAGAAGCGGCCCTTGCCGAATGCCTAAAGTACGGCCTAAACGTGATCGGATTCCACTGCCACGTCGGCTCGCAGCTACTGGATCCCGATGCCCAGCGCGCGGGCGGCGAGACCCTCGCCCGCTTTGCTGCGGACATGAAAGCTAAGCATGGATTTGAAACCAAGCTCATCAACATTGGTGGCGGACTCGGAGTTGCTTACACCGATGCTGATGCTCCCATCCAAGTTGAAGACTACTGCCGGCTGGTTGTCGAGGCTATTAGGGAAGGGTTTAAGGGGAGCGGGATCAATCCGAGACTTGCCCAAGAGCCGGGGCGCTCACTGGTCGCCGAAAGTGGGTTGACGCTCTACCGCGTGGGCGTCATCAAGACAGTTCCAACCAAACAGGGCCAAAGAACGTACGTCGCCGTGGACGGCGGTCTCAGCGATAACCCCAGGCCAGTAATGTACGAGAGCAAGTACACGGTCGAGCAAATCGCCCCTCGAACGGAAGAGATGAAAACCGTCACGGTGAGTGGCAAGCATTGCGAGACCGATACGCTTTTCAAGGATGTACTCCTGCCATCAGACCTAAAGGCGGGAGACCTTCTGCAGGTCCTTTGTACCGGGGCGTATAACAGCTCTATGGCAAGCAATTACAACCGACTGCCAAGGCCGGCAACCGCGCTGATCAGAACGGATGGCCGCTTCCAACTCATCCAGGAGCGTGACACCTGGGCGGAAATGTTTGCGCGCGAGGTCGTGCCGGATGATTTGAGGTCAGGAGCCTGATGGGCCAAGTTGACCCTCAAGCCTTCATTGCGACGCTGCTCGTTCTCTTCTTTGGGATTGGACTCCACGAGTACTCGCATGCCAAGTTTGCGGACATGGCGGGTGATCCCACGCCCCGCTATTACGGCCGCGTGACTCTCAATCTGACCAAGCACTTTGAGTTGATGGGGACGATCATGATGGTCGTCACCACGTACACCGGTTTCGGCATTGGTTGGGGCAAGCCTTGCCCGATGGATCCAAGGAAGATGAGGAATCCTCGCTGGGATCACTTCATCGCGGTTCTCGCTGGGCCGGTTTCAAACCTTGTTCAGGCCGCCATTTACGGCACGGTCCTTCGGGTGGTCGGACCATCTTTGGGAGCGGAACCTTCATTTGTCAAGATCCTCCTTCTGCAAGGCGTAATTGTAAACCTATCGCTTTGCTTCTTTAATCTAATACCGCTCGGTCCGCTTGATGGGCATTGGCTAATCGGCTCGTTCTTGCCCGACAAGGCACGCAGTCAGTGGTACCTTTTCAACCGTAACGTCGGCTCGTTGATCCTCTTTGGAATGATCTTTTTCGGGTCCTCGCTTCTCGGTAGAGTATTGCTACCTCCAGTTCACGCCGGATTCAAACTTTTGACAGGATACGACTTCTCATAAATGGCAGATAAAAAAAGACTTCTCAGCGGCATGCAGCCGACGCACCCAAAGCTGCATCTTGGCAATCTCGCGGGCGCCCTCAGCAACTGGGTGAAGCTGCAGGACGAGTACAAGATGTATTGCTGCGTCGTCGACTGGCATGCGCTGACTACGATGGTGGAAGATCCATTCGAGATCGCTCGCAACAGCAGGGAAGTCGCCAAGGACTATCTAGCCGCCGGGATCGATCCGGAAAGGAGTCCAATATTTCTGCAGAGCCACGTTAAGGAGCATGCAGAACTTCATCTGCTGCTCAGCATGGTCACGCCCATAGGCTGGTTGGAAAGAGTGCCGACCTACAAAGAGAAGAAGCTTGAGCTCAAGACCGAGAGCGAGCCCTATGGGCTGCTTGGTTATCCGGTGCTTCAAGCGGCGGATATCCTGCTTTACAAGCCTTACGGAGTTCCGGTCGGCAAGGACCAAGCGCCACACCTAGAAATCTCACGCGAGATTGGAAGACGCTTTAACCGGCTTTACAACAGGGAAGTCTTCCCAGAATTCGTCAACATCATCGGCGAGACGCCATTGCTCCTAGGCACCGACGGCAAAAAGATGAGCAAGAGCACGGGCAACGCCATTAACATCGACGACAGCGAAGATGTAACCGCTGCCAAGATCAAGTCGGCCTACACAACGCCTTCCAAGATTCAAAAGACCGATCCGGGCATTCCGGAGACGTGCGCCGTTTGTAATTTACTCAAGGTTTATTCCGATAATTGGGAAGTGCAGTGGGATGAGGATCGCAAGGGTCTTCGCGGGTGCATGTTGAACAAAACGGAGTGCATTGAAGCCGTAAATGAGGCGCTGCGACCTTTCCGAGAGCGCCGCAAGCATCTGGACGATGCGACGGTGGAGGAGATTCTCCAACGAGGCGCCGTCGAGGCTCGTGAGTTCGCTGCAGGAACCATGGCTGAAGTGCGCGAGGCAATGAACTTTAAATGACTTCTCAAGAACAAATGGAATCCAACCCTACCATAGAAGATGCAAACGCCGAACCGACTCTGGCTGCGCGAAGCGAACCCGGTCCGTCAAATAAAGTAGGCGCCCCTAACCTTAGCCACATCAAAGCGATTTACTTCGATCTGGACGATACGCTGTGTTCCTATTGGGAGGCAAGCAAGTTCGCCCTCTTCAGGGCCTTTGAGCTTCACGGGCCGCAAGGCTTTCCCGCCCAAGAGATGATCAAGCATTGGGCGTCTGCCTTTCGCTCCTTTGGACCATCACTTAAGCAAACAGGCTGGTACCCGGTTTATTTGAAATCCGGTGAGCCGACCCGCACTGAGCAGATGCGTCTTGCACTCCTCGAAATTGGCATTGTTGACCAAGACCGTGCCCAAAGGCTAAGCGCTGCCTACGCCGACGAGCGTGATAAAGCCCTTCGACTTTTTGAGGAAACGAAATCCGTTCTTGAAAAACTCCATGGCCGGTACCCGCTGGGCCTGGTCACAAACGGCCCCGCTGACGTCCAGCGCCAGGAAATCGAGACGCTGGAGCTGACCCATTACTTCGACAACATATTCATTGAGGGCGAGATGGGAGAAGGCAAGCCAAACCCAACTGTTTTTGCGAGGGCATCAGAGGCCGTCAACACGGGGCCAGAGCACTTGCTATTTGTAGGGAACAGCTACGTGCACGATGTGAAGCCCGCGCTCGACGCTGGATGGCATGCCGTGTGGGTACGACGCCCCACAGACGTCCCTCCAAGCGCAACCGGCCCCGAGACAGCTCCGCACGGCTCCCCCGCTCCCGATGCCGTCATCTGCGACCTCAGTGACTTGCTGCCGATGCTCGGGATATAGTCTGGGTATGCCTGCACGGCAGATTATCGTTATCGGCCATGTCCAGGGAGTTGGGTTTCGCGCATACGTCTCTTGCGTCGCGGCGATTCATGACGTCACCGGAGAGGTCTGGAATCGGCGAGACGGCGGCGTGGAAATGATCGCCGAGCATGCACAAGAAGAAATGCTAGATCGATTCCAAGCAAAACTCAAGAATGGCCCAGGCAGGGTCGATAACGTCCAAGCTTATCCAGCGTCACCCCAGGACTATTCCAGATTCGGCATAGGACCAACGCGCTAGTCTGGAACTAGCAGGCTAACTAATCATGTTATCGAGGTAACCGTCGGGCAAAGCACCTTGAAAACTACTACAGATAAACTGTTCGAACTTGGTCTGATCATCAAAGGCGTCGATGCCATTTTCGAAATCATGGGCGGCCTCCTCCTCCTCACCCCCATCCGCGTCAGCGGCTGGCTGGCCGTCATCTCCCAGCACAGCAAGCACGAATTAACGGCGCATTTATGGCAGAACGTGGCCGACAAAGTCGCCCTCGCCAGCATCGCTACCGCCCTCTATCTGCTGGTCCACGGCATGGCTAAAGTCGTGCTAATCGCTGCCGTCTTCAAAGACAAGAAGTGGGGCTATGTGGGTCTGATGGGCGTGCTTTCTTTCTTCGCGGTTTTCGAGTTGTTCAAGGCAGCAAGCAAACACGAATCCTTGGTCCTTGCGCTGTGCTTCTTTGATGCGCTGATTGTGTTTTTGATAGCGAAGGAGTACCAGAAGAAGTATTTAGCAGTAATAAGTCCTTAGTATTAAGAAATTTGAGCATTGAGTCGAGTGCAGATGCACGCACGAAAGAGTCTCAATACCGCAATACCGCAATACCCCTACCCCCTAAACAGACTCTTCAAAATAAACAAACTATTCGCCGGCCGCTCCGCCAGACGACGCGTGAAGTACGGGTACCAGGAATCGCCGAAAGGCACATACACCCTCACGCGATATCCTTCCTTCAGCAAGCTGTCCTGTAAGTCGCGGCGGATGCCGTAGAGCATTTGATACTCGAAGCTTTTACGGTCGATGTTCTTCTCGCCAACATATCGGTTGAGCTCCAAGATGATCTTCTCGTCCTGAGTCGCAATCGCCGGATAATTCGCACTATCAAGCAGGCGCTTAGCGCAACTAACGTACGCCTCGTCCACCTTCGACTTCTCCTGATGGGCGACCTTTGGCCCCTCCAGATAAGCGCCCTTCACAATGCGGACTCGAATCTGTTTCTCGATCGCCCACTCCACATCATCGGGAGTTCGATAAAGATAGGATTGGACCACCGTGCCCGTGTTCGGGAAATCTTGATGCACCTTCTCAACCATCTTGATCGTGCGCTCTGTGTACTCGGAGGCCTCCATGTCCACACGCACAAAGTTGCCCTGAGCAGCGGCTACCGAAAGAACGTCGCGGTAGTTTTTCTCCGCGAAATCGTCGCCTTGGTCCAGACCGCACTGGGTGAGCTTGATGGAAATATTAAGGTTCTCAACTTCGCCAGCTTTGTAATCAGGGGCCGTGGAGCACTTGAATGCGGCGTCCTGCGCGATGCGATTCAGCATCGTGGTGTAAGTAGATTTGGCGCTAAGCGCCTCAGCTTCCGACTTGGTGTTTTCGCCCAAGTAGTCAAGTGAAACGGTTTGTCCCTTGGCAAGAACGGCGTGGCTTGCCTCCATGGCGTCATCAAGGGAATCGCCAGCGATAAAGCGGCGTACGAGGGGGCGGAACATCCTGGACTCGCGTATCAGTCTTTGGACGGGGCCCAGCGCGGAGCCTTTCAAAATAAGCGAGCGAGTCAACATCGAC
>JBBQMJ010000163.1:0-7101 GCA_038328815.1 Fimbriimonadales bacterium
TAATATTCGACCACGTAACCGGCAGCCCCGCCAGCGCCAATCTGCCGGATGATCGCAAGGATGATGTCCTTGGCAGTTACCCCCGGTCGCAGTTCACCCTTGATCTCAATCCCCATAGACTTCGGCTTTGACGACGCCCTAAGAGTCTGCGTAGCGAGGACATGCTCGACTTCGGTCGTGCCGATACCAAAGGCCAAAGCGCCAAATGCGCCATGGGTGCTGGTGTGGCTATCGCCACAGACAATCGTAAGGCCGGGGAGCGTGATGCCAAGTTCCGGTCCGATGATGTGCACGATTCCCTGTTTGGCATCGCCGTATCCGAATAGGGGAACGCCAAATTCTTTGCAGTTGCGGCTGAGGGCAGCTAGCTGCTTCCCGCTAAGCGTAGATTCGTCAATCGGCCTTCCATCCGTTGGGACGTTGTGATCCACAGTGGCGAAAGTGCGGTCAGGGCTATGTACTGGCCGGCCGTGCTCTCGAAGGCCATCAAAGGCTTGCGGCGAGGTCACTTCGTGGACGAGATGGCGGTCGATGAATAGGAGCGACCCGCCTCCGGGCAAATCGGACACCACATGGGCATCCCACACCTTATCAAATAGGGTGGACGACATTGTTCCCCCATTCTACGCCCAAGAATCGCACCAGGAGGCATCAAGAAAGCTGTCGCAATCGGCTTGAAGGCGGTTGAGACTGTCATCTCGAACTCCGTGTGAGAGATCTAGCTGGAGGCGATAATTGTCTTGGACGCGCGGCCCCACCCAATTAGCTCTGACGTCGAGATTCCACACACGGAGTTCGGAATGACAACCTTAATCAATTGGCTAAGAGATCAGGTTCCCACTCAAGCAGAACGGCCTCAAACCATCCCCGCCTACAGCGGACGATGCGCCTAGCACCGAATCATCTTGCGCTTAACTCCTACTTTTCCAGAAGCTTCAAAGGCTGCTATGGAAGCTGAAGCAAGGGAAATCTTACAAGCCGTGTCGCCCATATCTACAGAGACTGCGCCGATTTGTTCCGCGGCCGCCTTGGCCTGTGAGAGCAAGGGCTTCACATAAGCTCCCACCGAAATGACGAAACTATTCATGCTGGCCTTCACCCGATTAGGCGCTTCGTGAATTTCCGACACTACGGTTCTGAGCAGTCCTTCAATTTCCTTAAGGCCCAGGTCAGCATCGGGCTTGAGCGTGACGAGTCCGGAGTAAGTACACCAGCCGGCTCCTGCCACATGGTCTTTGCCCGATTTCATCCACTCCATGGCCAATTCACGGCCAAATGGGCTCTCCACCGCCACCCAAGGAACTGTGTATTCGGAAATCATATGCAGGCCAGCAGCGCCATCGGCCCAGGCGTTTAACTGTCCGCGCGTCATCTGCGCCCCGTTCGCCACCATGCCAGCCAGATACATCGCATCCATGTAGCCGGATTCGTAGAGCTTGAGGGCCAGATCTTGTTGTCCCTTGATAGTCTTAGCAATCAGCTTCAAATCTGCCACGCTAACGCCAAAAACGCGCTCGCTCGCCATGCCGTGCTTAGCGTAGATGTTGCGGGTCTTCTCGTTACCCTTAGCGCGTAACTCCGCGAGGATGTCCTCGACTGTATTGACTGAAGCGACCATGGGGGTTCATTTTATAGCTTAAGGCGGTGAGTGTCAACGCAAGCAGGGCGATCTTGCCAAGATCGGTACAATTGAAGGACCCATGTCGGCCGACCACAAGAACGTCAAGTTATTTGCTACGACAGGGACCGAGTACCTGGCCGACCAAGTGGAGCAAGAACTTCAGCATCGCTTGCCTAAGCATGCGTGGGACTACAGCGTGGAGCGGGGCCGCCACGAGCTGAGCACCTTCTCCAACGAGAACATCGTGGTACAGGTGGACAACGTCCGCGACCATATCGCCCTCGTCCTCCACACGCAAGCGCCTCCTGTAAACGATGGCCTTATTGAGCTATTGGCGATGCTTGACGCCATTAACAACGCCCACCCTCGGCAAACCTTCGTCGTGTTCCCATACATGCCGTACAGCCGCTCGGACCGCAAGAACCGGCCGCGGATCTCGGTCATGGGCCAGCGGCTGCCGGAAATCCTCAACAAGGTCATGGGCGTTCACCGCGTGATGCTTCTGGAGCCACACAATGGGCAAATCAAGCAATACTTCTCGCCGACCGCCGACGAGGTTCCGATGGTCCCCTTGCTGGTCAACCACGTTCGAAATGTCTTCTTGAAACGCTGGGAACCCAACGATTGCACGCTCGTTTTTGCCGACGCCGGTGCCGCCAAGAGGTTCGAGCACGTTCCCGCCTCTCTCGGTCTAGACCCAACCTACATCTATAAGACTCGCGCCGACCACTCCGAATCGCCAATGATCAACGCCGTAATGGGCAACGTCCGTGGTCGGCACTGCTTCATTCTCGATGACGAAATCCTGACTGGTGGAACAGTGGTGCGTGATGCGGAGACGCTTAAGGATGAAGGTGCCGCTTCCGTAACAGTTCTGGCGGTTCACGGCGTCCTAGCTGACCAACGTCTTGGTGAAGGCGAACTCATGCGCAAGCTGGCCAGCTGCGCGGTCGACGAGTTTGTGATTACCGATTCGATACCCGTGACTCACAAGGTCAGCCTGGCGACGAACTTCACGGTCATCCCGGCGGCGCCGCTTATTGCCGAAGCGTGCGCGAGACTGATCGTGGGCGATTCGCTCAGCGACATGCACCGCTCGTCGGTTTAGTGGCTGGTGGGTTAGCCGTTTGATAAGTGTTGTCATCCCGAGGAATTCGAGTGACCGTGGACAGTCACGCGGCGTAATTGCAGGAACGCGGCGCTACCGAGAGCGGTCCCTCCACTTCGCCTTTGCTCCGTTCGGGATGACAGTCCTGAGCAGGACTTGCGGAACCGAAATGGACCCGAGGGACGGGCCCCCCTCAGGTTCAAAATGATCCATAATTAGGACGGTTCGTGGGTTCTACCTAACCTTAGTTGTGGAAAAATGCAATAATCATCTTGCGCTCGAGCAGATGCTCATCTAGCTTGGGCTTATTTATGCCTGAAACACTAAACAAGGAGAGCTTCAGCGCTCTCAACCTACCGCCAAGTATTCTTTCAAAATTAGACCGGCTTGGCTTCATCACTCCTACCCCCATTCAGAAAGCAGCAATTCCTGCTGCCGTGGAGGGTCGCGACGTTGTCGGTATCGCCCAAACGGGAACCGGAAAAACGCTCGCGTTTGGCCTGCCAATGCTAGTCAGATTGAAAACATTCCAGATGGGTCTGGTGCTTGCTCCCACACGAGAGCTCGCACAGCAGATTCAGGAAGTTTTCCAGCAGCTTAACATCAAAACCGCGCTCCTTATTGGTGGCGCGCCCATGAATCGTCAAGTGGGACAGCTTCGAATGCGACCTCAGGTCATCGTTGCTACTCCGGGCCGGTTACAAGACCACATCAACCAGCGAACCGTCGATTTGAGAAACGTCTCAATCGCCGTACTGGATGAGGCGGATCGCATGTTGGATATGGGCTTTGCGCCTGCTATCCGCTCGATCCTCGACATGACCCCTAAGGATCGCCAGACCATGTTGTTCTCGGCGACCATGCCAGCGGAAATCGCTGAGCTCTCAAAGCGATACCTTCGCGATCCCCTGCGCATCGAAGTCGAGCGCGCCGGAACGGTTGCCGAGAACGTCGAGCAGGAGCTTTGCGTGGTTTCCAATGAGGGTAAGCACAGCCTGCTCGGAGATCTTCTTAAGGAAGAGTCCGGCACGATCCTCGTGTTTGCACGAACTAGGCACGGCGCTCGCAAGCTTGCACGAACGGTACGCACCTTCGGCCACACGGCTGCAGAACTGCACTCCGATCGCACCCTAGCTCAGCGACGCTCAGCTTTAAGCGGTTTCAAGAACGGTGAGTACCGAGTACTCGTCGCCACAGACATCGCGGCTCGCGGCATCGACGTTAAGGAGATCGCACTCGTGATCAACTACGACGTTCCGATGAACCCCGAGGACTATGTGCACCGAATCGGCCGAACCGGCCGTGCAGGTTGCTCCGGCAAGGCGATTATGTTCGCCACGCCAGAACAGTCCAAGGACGTGCGAGACATCGAAAGGCTATTGCGCCTTGAATTGCCCAGGTCCCCGCGTTCGGCAGCCGAAAGGCCCCGCCCCGCAGAAAGGCCAAACCGACCCGGTGGCGGCAACCGTCGCTTCCAAGGCCACAACCGGCCGACAGGTCCGGGCAAAGCCCGCGCACGCTAAGGCTGTAAGGAAGCCTTGAATTAACGCCTCCCCTCCGAAAGGAGCGGAGGCGTTTTCATTTTCGCTTTTCAAAAATGAATGGAAAATGATCGGGTTTCGAACTTGCGCAGGCCGAACATTCCATCTAATATGAGATTCAAGCAAGGATGAGTCAGCGTTGGCTCACTAAGGAGAGGATATGAATAACAGCTTAGAACTCATAAGTGGCCTCGTTCGCGAGGCAGAGGCTTTGGATCGACGCAGCTTCCTGAAGGGCATTGGCATGGCGGGCGCTGGAGTCGTTGCAGCCAGTGTGCTCGCAGGTTGCGGCGGTAACGGAACCTCGGTCGGCTCAGGAAGGAGCGATCAGCAAATCCTTGGCGCTGCCAAAATCGCAGAGGCTCTCGCGGTAACGATGTACGCCAGCTTCATCGCATCACCCATATTTGCAGGCCTCGCCTCGGACGACCAAGCTTATTTCAACGCGGCGATCAACGAAGAGAAGTTTCACTACGATCTTCTGAGGAGCTCGACCGGCGGAATTGACGCCGCGGTGAACTACTTCTTCCCAGCGAACACGTTCACGGACGTGCAGACCACGATGAACGTGATTGTGACTCTAGAAGAGGCTTTTATCGCGGCTTATATGGTTGGGTGCCAGAGCCTGTCAACGACTAATTTGAGGCTACTTGCTGCCCAGATCATGGGTGTCGAAGCAGAGCACAAGGTGCTAGCTAGAGAGGTTAGCGCAGGCCTGAGCTTGACGACAACAACCGGGTTGTCTGGCACGCCAGAAAATGTCTCGCCGCCAAATAACACGATTTACGAGCGCACGTTTGGTGTGAGCAACATCTCGATAGCGGTGACCGCATTGACGCCGTTCATCGATGCCACCGCTGCCGGGAACGCAGGTTATACGGTTCACAAAATCTTTGACCCAACTCTGGTTGCTTCTGCAGTCGGCTTGGTGGGCAATCCTCCGTCGTAGCACAACCTGGGAGGGACCGATGGATATCGGTCCCTCCCAGTCTTTTACGCGCTAACATGCATGAATGCTTAGTCGGCGCGCATTCTTAAGTGGCTCCGTGGCCTTGGCTGCCTACCGAAACGAGACGCTTGATCTAGTTGAAAGGGCCCTTCGGCTGGTCAGCCCTACCGCCGGCGACACGGCCCGCGACGAAGCGTTCTGGAACGAGATTCAGCAGGCGTTCACGCTCGATCGCAACGTGATCAACTTCAACAACGGCGGTGTCGCGCCATCGCCGCGCGTTGTCCAGGATGCGTTGAGGCGCTATTTGGAGTACAGCAACCAAGCGCCCAGCCTCTACATGTGGCGCAACCTGGAGCCTGAGATCGAAAACGTGCGGCGAAGACTAGCTGCCACCTTTGGCTGTGATACAGAAGAGATCGCAATCACTAGAAATGCCAGCGAAGCCTTGTTGATCTGCCTCTTAGGCTTCGACCTCAAGCCAGGCGACGAGGTTGTCACAAGCGACCAGGATTACCCACGCATGATCACAACGCTGCAGCAGCGCGAAAGGCGCGACGGCATCAAGATGGTGCAAGTCAAGGTCCCAGCAGCGCCAAAGACTCTCGAAGAAATTGTGAAAGCGTTCGAGTCGGGCATCACGGAAAAGACCAAGCTCATTCTGGTCAGCCACGTGATTTTCATGACCGGCCAGATCAACCCAGTTCACGACATTGTGGAACTTGGGCGCAAGCGCGGAATTCCCGTCATCGTCGACGGCGCGCATGCCTTCGCCCAATTCCCATTCAGCCGCGATGACTTCAATTGCGACTACTACGGCACTTCTCTTCACAAATGGCTCATGGCCCCAATCGGGACTGGCTTCCTGTATGTTAGGAAAGAGAAGATTGAGGGTCTTTGGCCAATGATGCCGGCGGGTGCAACGCAGAGCAAGGACATCCGCAAGTTCGAAGAGATAGGCACCCACCCCGCTGCCAACCACAACGCCATTGGCGAAGCGCTCACTTTCCACGAGATGATTGGCGTTGAGCGAAAGGCGGCTCGCCTGCGGTACTTGCGCTCGCGGTGGGCGGACGCAATTCAGGATATGCCGAACGCGGAATTCCACACGAACTTGAAGTTCTCATGCGGCCTGAGCACGGTTGAAATCAAAGGCATCGACCCAGGAGCGTTGGCGAGTTGGTTGTTTGACAAGAAGAGCATCTTCGTAACCGGCATTGGCCATCCCAGCTTTAAGGGAATCCGAGTTACGCCAAACGTTTACACAACTTTAGGTGAGATTGATCGGTTTAAGAATGCGATGGTTGAGGCGGCGACGAAGGGAATTGCCTAAGGAATAACTGTCATTCCAAACTCCGTGTGAGGAATCTATGCGCAGAAGCTAATTGGTCATAGTTGTGGCGCTTAGCAAGCATTTGGCTTGGGCCCTTATCAAATAACTATTACATCAAGATTCCTCGCGCGGAGTTCGGAATGACAGTTGCTGACAATGTTACGTCCGACCGCCTTGCGGCACCCCGTGGCACGCCCTAACCTTCTACAATTGAGCCTACGGCTTGAATCACGCTCCCAATCGTCTTGATAACCTCCGCACGTTGCGCCTCACGAACATTGACGGCGCGTTTTCTACTGCCTTCGGCAGCCTTGTCGGAGGCGCGTTCATGGTCGGGTTTATCCGGATGCTTCATGGCGAGGACATCTGGATTGGAATCTTGGCGGCCATTCCAAGCCTATGCGGTCTATTCCAAATTCCTGGCTCCATCCTCGGCCGCAGCTTTTCCAGCTACAAGAAGTTCGTAAGGCCGCCTGCCCTTCTCTGGCGAATCATGTATTTGCCGTTGGTCGTGATGCCCCTCGTCGCGCTCAGCGTTGATGTCCGCCT
>JBBQMJ010000164.1:0-7090 GCA_038328815.1 Fimbriimonadales bacterium
CCAATGGGGTTCCTCAGCGCATGAGCTGGAGCTACGCGCGCAATCTAAAAGTATGGCAGATACAACGACCTGTTTTCCACAGGGCAACACGTCCCGGTAACCATGTGCCTCCCCTTGAGCGTACAATCATACATGCGCAAGGGATTCACCCTGATCGAGCTGTTGGTGGTAATTGCCATCATCGCAATTCTCGCTGCGATCTTATTCCCGGTGTTTGCCCGAGCGAAGGGTAAAGCGCGCCAAGTTCAGTGCATCAGCAATCTGAAGCAAATCGGCACGTCAATCGCGATCTACATGGGGGACTATGACGACCTGTTCCCTTCGGCCGTTGATCCCTCCGACAAATTTATCCCGACGATCTGGGATGCGCAGCCTCAGTGGGAATCTCAAATAGCGGCCATGCCATTGATGTCCGATGCCCTCCAGCCCTACATGAAGAGCAAGGAGATATTCCACTGCCCGTCGGATGTAGGCAGCGAGACCTTGGACAATCAATTTCCGACCGTCTTCAAAACTTCCCCCAGCATGTACGCCACGTACGGCAGCAGCTACTTCTTACGCACTGAGATCGTTTTCCGCTCACTTACGCAGACCGCTTTCGAAAAAGCAGCAAACATCAACCTGATGATGGACGGCGCTGGACATTGGCACGGCGGTGGACGCGCGGTAGAGCCGACCGACGATGGAAACACGTTCTTTAACTTGCTCCACGACTACCGCTACAACGTCCTGTACGGCGATTTCCACGTAAAGAACATTTCGCGTGGCGCTCTCGACCAGCTTTGGGCGACGCCGCTCGGGTGATCCTTCGGCCCTACGGGATACTGATCGCTGGCCAAGTTGAACTTGGTGTTGAGCTGGTTGTTGAAGCGGGACGCATTGAGGAGATTCGGCCCCATACGGGCGTCCCCGAAGACTATGTAATCTCCCCAGCCTTTGTGAACGCCCACTCCCATCTCGAATATCGCGGCATGCTGGGCAAGCTGGCATCGTCGGACTATTGGTCGTGGATTCGGGAGATCACGCGTTTGAAGCAGGCCGAAACCCCCGAGGAAGTTCGTGCTAGTTGCCACCTCGCCGCTAAAGAAAATCGGGCTTCAGGCGTAGCCCTGATCGGAGAGCATTCGGATCGGCCCTTTGCCGGAGAAGCTCTTAGTGTAGTAGGCATTGGCGGCATCATCTTTCAGGAGGTCATTACGTTCTTTGAACGTGAAACCAGGCTGGAGAAGATTCGCCAAGTGGAAGCGAAGGCTGAAGTAAACCGGTCATCCGGCTTTGACGGGCCAGTGACGCTTAGTCCTCACGCCTACCAAACTGTCGACCAAGTGACTCTGGAGGAACAAGGTTCCGCCGGGCTGCCTCTTAGCATCCATGTCGCCGAGACGGCGATGGAGTCTCAGTTCACCAAGCTGGGCGAAGGCGAGATTGCAGACTTCTATCGCTCGGTTGGAGTGCCCTTTGAGACAACCGGCAAGGATATTGTGGAGACTTTGGCCGACTTGAAACTTGCAAGAAGAGGCGCGCAATGGGTGCATTGCTGCGCAGTTTCCGAAAGTGATATTGCATTGATGGCTGCTTCCTGTGTCACTGTCGCGCATTGTCCTCGGTCCAATGTCCGGTTGAAATGCCCCGCGTCGCCTGTTCGAGAGATGCTGGACGCCGGGATTGCCATGGGCCTCGGTTTAGACTCGCCCGCGAGCAGCGGACCGATTGACATGTTCGATGAGATGCGCTCCGCCCTAGATGTCTCAATCGGCCGAGGGCGTCCCATTACTGCGGAAGAGGTTTGGCGAATGGCCACAGATTGGGGCGCATCAAGTCTCCCTATCCCAACGCAACCCTGGGAAATTGCCTTTGGATCGTCAACACCCCTAATCAAAATCAGGGTCAGGGGAGCCCTGCAAACATTGGACATCGTTGAGCAGGCTTCAGCGTCATGCGTTGAATGGGTCAACCGGTAGGGGCACAGAGGGACCGAAGGGATCGTGATCAAAAGCGCGGCGTTTCACCCAGTACGTCGCGTGACCAATAGCAATCCTTCACTTCTCATCTGCTTGGCTCGGGATGACAATTACCGCCAATTTCGAAATCTCCGCTACAAATTTCCTTCCCCTGTTTGGGGGAAGGTGTCAGATTCCGATCTGACGGATGGGGTTCCGAAATAGGAAACGGATTGCGCAATGCAACATCCTCCAGAGTCCTCGCCAACCGGAAATGGCACATTGCTAGCCAGAAGTCGTCAAAGAACTGGAGACACTCCATGAACTTTCAACTCCTGTTTGTATTCACCCTACACGCCCTCGCGTTCCCAACTATTACCGCCCAAACACCGCAAGACCGAACAGGAGGGTTTAGCATCAGTTCCCAGTACGGGAAGCTCTACGATCCGAGCCATATGATTACCTTTAGCGGAAAGGTCACTGGCGAAAGCATCTCACCGCCCTTCAAAGGCATGGACCCCGCCGCCACTATGCTCGTCAAGAGCTCCAACGGGGGAACATCGCTCGTCGACCTAGGGCCAGCTTGGTTTATCAACCACCAGAGCACGACCCTCAACGTTCGCGATCAAGTAACCGTGACTGGATCGAAGGTTATGGTGAACGGCCACGGGACCATTCTTGCCTCTAAAATTGTCGTGAATCACAATCGCTCTCTCGTCCTGAGGGACACCCACGGTTATCCAGCCTGGGACGCGTTCAGAACTTTGCCCCCGGCCGACTTGGCTTCCTATCGCTCCATCAACGGCACTATCCAGCAGGTCCAAACCGACCAAGGGACGATGACGATTCAAACAGGCGACGGAAATGTGGTTGTTCAAACGGGCCCGCTTTGGTATCTCGATCACCAGAACTACCGTTATAACGTTGGAGACAACATCACGTTTTTCGCTGGCCCAACTCAGCAGATATCGCCGGGCGTTTCAGTGACCACAGACATGGCCCAGCTTGGCAATGGCTACATTGTCTTCAGAAACTCAAACCAGCCGGTTTGGAATCCCTGGTTCCCTAACCAGCAGTAAGACCTTCCGTTGCGGGCTGCTCCACAACGGCGTAGCCGTTTTCGGGGCCCGCAACAGCCTTTTCGGGCAAACGAGCAGGAACCAACGTTGAGACTCCTGGTTCCTGCATCGTAACGCCTAGCCATACGGGCGCCGATTCAATCGTCGTGGGATTGTGAGTGATGACGATAAATTGGGTGTTGGCCGTGAATTCCTGCAGAAGCGCAGCAAACCGCTCAACATTGCGCCCGTCCAGCGGTGCGTCAACCTCGTCCAGGATTACGAGCGGGCTGGGTTTGACTTGAAGCAGTGAGAACAAGAATGCGGACGCGCAAAGCGCCCTTTCTCCGCCGCTCAATAGTTCTAGGCGTTGGCGCTTCTTGCCGGGCAAAGTCACCGCTATTTCAATTCCAGTGTCGAGAATGGAAGCGGGATCGGTTAAGAAGATGCTTCCTTCTCCGCCCCCAAAGAGCTTGGCGAATATTTCAGAAAAGGCGCTTTGTACTTGCTGGAAGGTGTTGACGAAGCGCTCTCGGGTGAGCTTGTCTAGCTCACTAATGCTGGCCTCTACCTGTTCGATTCCCTCTAAGATGTCTGCGCGCTGCCCTTCCAACTCGTCGGAGCGTTGGGTCAAGCGATCAAAGGCTTCAATGGCGCCAAGGTTCACATCGCCCATCGCCTTCAATTCTTTTCTCAGTCTTGCAACGAGCCCAGGAGCGTCGGCGGGGACTTCAATGCCATCACCTTGTTCAAGCGCCTCATCTTCGGAAACGCCGTACTCTTCAAAAAGTCTCTGCCCGGCAGCAGCTCGTTTGGCGTCTGCCCTGGCCCGGCTCAATTCAGCCTGATGAGTCGCATCGCCTACAGCGGCCGCGTTGTCTCTCGCCTTTCGTGCTTCCTCGGCCTGTTGATTGGAGTGCTCTTGCGCAACCATTCGCTGCGTTTGTAAGTCAGTCAAGCGCGTTTCCGTGGCACCCTTTTCACTCGCAGACAACGTCGCCTTTGCCGTTTGCGCCTTGATTTCGCCAGAAATGCGGTCTCTTTCCGGCCCTATATGAGCCAGACGCTTTTCTCGGTGCCGCTCGTCTTCTTCGGCAGCCTGGAGCCGACGCTCAGCCGATTTGAGTCTAGCCTCCGATTGTGCAACGCGCTGATCCATTTCGCGAAGCCGAACCTCTGCCTGCTCAGCATCTGCGCTACCGGCAGCAAGCTGCTTCAGAACCGTATCCCGTTCGGCCTCGATTTTATGGAAATCGACGTCCGGCAGCTCATCTTCCGAAAGAGTTGAAAGCTTGACTAGTTCAGCCTCGATGCGCTGCTGGCTGCGAACAGTGCTTGTCCATTCGTCATTCAAGCTCTGGAAGTAGCTGTTCGCTTCGTCTGCAAGGTCGCGCTTTGAAGCAACTAGCTCAAGGAGTTCCTTAAGCGCTGATTCGATTCCTACCTTGGACTTTGCGAAATTCTTGGAGCGTGTCTCCGCTTCAGCGATCTTCTTGTTTAAGGCAACGATGTCGGTTTCAAGTTTATTGAGGTCTGCTTTGCGTTGCACCAAGCCGTAGCCCTGCTTAGCTTGGTGGCCGCCGGTAACCGCGCCGCTGCTATGGACAACTTCGCCATCAAGCGTGACCATGCGGTTCCAACCGCTGGTCTTGGCAAGTCTAAGGGACACGTCCAGGTCTTCGACAATGACAATTCGGCCCAGAAGACTGTCGATAACCGGCCGGTTCAGCTTCTCGCACTCGACAAGTTCGCTCGCCCTACCAATAACTCCCTTCTCGCCAAGGAGCCTTCGAAGGCCTGTGCTTGTGTCGTAAGTTCGCATCAAAGGGATTGGCTGGAATGTGCACCGGCCGAGGCGATGCTCTTTTAGCCAGGCGATGGCGGCCTTGGCGTCCGCTTCCCGCTCGACAATCAAATCATTTACGGACCCGCCTAAGGCGGTTTCGATGGCGAGGGCAAGGTCTTGGGGGACGTCAATGGCTTCGCCCACGGGCAGGTAATTACCACTCAGCACATTCCGTTGCTTGGCCTCCATCACGGCGCGGGCGCCCTGATTTAAGCCCTCGTGCGTTTCAATAGTCGCCTCGATGCCGCGTTGCCTGCCCTCTAAAGCCGAACGCTCTGATAGCCAGCGTCGAATGACTTGGGCGTCCTGCTCTTCTTGCTGTCTCAGTCCGGTCCGGTCCTTTTCGAGCTGAGTAACCCGATCACGGCTCTCTTTGATCTCCGCATTAACGGTCTCGGCTGATAGCTTTGCCGCATCAAGAGCCTCTTTTAGCTCAGGGACGGCATTTGCAATGCCGGACAATTCACGCTTGGCATCCTTCGCCCTTTCGCTTCGATGTGCCTTTTCTGCTTCCCTCTTTAGTTTCTCGGCGTGGACGGCGCGCGCTTGGTTTAGCCGAGTCTCAACTTCCCTTAGCTCGGCAGCCAGAGTCTTTGAACGTTGCCCAGCACCCGCCGATTCTAGTCGCAGTTTCTCTAAAGCATCCCTTTCGGAGGCAGCTTCAATCTGCACGGCGGCAAGCTCGGCGCCTGCTGTCTCAATGCGTGAGGGGTCGTCGCTTTGCGGAGTTGTAAGGCTCGACTCTAATTCGTCAAGGCTTCGCAGTCGCTCCTCGCCCAACCGCACTTCAGATTGAGCACGCTCAAGCGCTGAGATGCTGTCTTGAAGCGCCTTACGCGCTACATCAGCCTCGCGATCGAGACCCAAAATCTTTTCTGCGTTACGTCTGATTTCGAATTCCAGCGTTTCTGCGCGCTGAGACTCGTCGCGGCCGAGGCGGACGGAGTCATCAATCCGCTTCTGGAGCTCTTCCATCTCCGTGACCGCTTTAACGACCTCTTGAATCAGAAGTCCGGACTCAACCGCGCGAAGACTCGTCTGCGCGGACTTATATCTCGCTGCTACCTCAGCTTCTTCGCGCAAAGGCTCCCGTTGTGCTTCTAGTTCACCGACGATATCTGCAACGCGCTGCAAGTGGACTCCAGCCGAGGCAAGGCGTCGCTGAGACTCGATCTTTCGTGCACGGTAGCGCTGAACGCCGGCCGCTTCGTCTACCCAAGCCCTACGATCTTCAGCAGATGCAGCAAGAGCCTGGTCAATCTCCTTCTGGCCAACGATGGAATACCCGGCGCGGCCTAGGCCACTATCTGCGAGCAGTTCATGGACATCCCTTAGGCGGCACGATTTGCGGTTGATCGCGTACTCGCTTTCACCCGCTCTGGTTAGTCGTCTAGTGATAGAGACTTCAGGAGAATCAATCGGCAAAGCGCCGTCTTCGTTGTCAAAGAGGAGGACCACCTCGGTGAAGCCAACTGCTTTGCGGCGCGCGCTACCGCTAAAGATCACGTCCTGGCTTGTGTGAGCACGAAGTTGCCTAGCGCTTCCTTCACCAAGACCCCAAAGGATAGCGTCGACCAAGTTCGACTTACCGCAGCCGTTAGGTCCGACAACGGCAATGATGCCGCCTTCGAGACTGAACTCGGTGCGGTCGGCGAAGGTCTTGAACCCGAATATACGGACGCGCTTCAGTCGCATGGCAAAGAGGGAGCCTTTATCTTACTGCCGAGCAGTCGGAAATTTGCCTTGCAATCGGGACGAATCAGCGCGATTATTTGCAGCCCCTAAAAATTACTAGCCTTACGTTCGCCAGCAAAAATTGACAAATCCAAATCGCGCCAATAGAATGAACCGAGTCAGTTGGTATCCGTGGCTCGTCCCATTTGACATTGGGCTCTTGCCCGCTTGGAGGTTTTGGTAATGAAAATTCGAAAGAATGCACTTGCGATTTCAGCTCTTGTTTTGGCCTTGCCGATCAGCGCTTCGGCTGTTTTTCCCGTCCTTTGGGGTGGCGTTCAAAAACGTGCAACTACGATTCAGCGAACCGCCATGACGCAGCGTGCGATGGCCTTCAGCATGGCATCGCCGATCACGCAATACCAGGTGATACTCAGCGACAGCCGCGGTATGTTTCAGAACACAAAGATCGCAGGGGTTGCCTTTGAATGCGAAATCATGTCTCCGCGAGATCCGGCCACTGGCCTTGCAACCGGCAAGAGAATGCACAAGCCCATTACAATCACGGCAGA
>JBBQMJ010000165.1:0-7059 GCA_038328815.1 Fimbriimonadales bacterium
CCCGCGTAGTCGTGCCAGATGTGCGATTGGCCTTGTCGAACGATGCCTTGAAAACGTACCCAAACCCAAACTCCTCGCAAAGAGCTTTCACAGAGCTTGCCACGGCTTCGCATAGCGGAAGTGACTCGGCCAGGCACGGTCCAGCAATGATAGCAAGCTTCCCGTCGCCAACCGTAACGTCGCCCGCTCTAAATGTGTTCATCAAAATCCTTTAAACGTTTTTCGTCATCCCGAACGAAGCAAAGCGAAGTGGAGGGCCCGTTTAGCGGGCCAATTGCTTTACTATATGCCGCTTCGCCTGGCACACACCCTCGGACGCAGGCACAAACCATCCTGCGACTATACAGTCACGGCAAGCTCTCTGAAATCCAAAATCTGAAATCCAAACTCAAAAATTGGCTACCCAACGAGTCCCATCCATTTCCGAAGCCGGTAGACAGTGGTATCGCGATTGATCTCGGCAATGGCTCTTGTGAGTGGCA
Source organism: Fimbriimonadales bacterium (assembly GCA_038328815.1). Lineage (GTDB taxonomy): Bacteria > Armatimonadota > Fimbriimonadia > Fimbriimonadales > Fimbriimonadaceae > JBBQMJ01. The sequence goes on from JBBQMJ010000165.1 coordinate 483, forward strand.
CGCCCTTAGGACAGACCTTGACGCAGTTTTGAGCGTTGCCGCAACCTGTAACCCCTTCCTCAGAAGACATGAAATCCAAACGCTCGTTCTCCAAAGTCTTGCCAATAGTATGCAGGTTGAACAGAAGCGCCTGTCCTATAGCAGCGGGGCCGACAAACGAGGACTTCTCATTCACCTGCGGACAGGCCTCCAGGCAGCACCCACAGCTCATGCATCGTGAAAGCGCATAACGTAGCTGTCGCACATGGTCGTCCTGCGGCTGACCCATGCCAAGGTCGTATGAACCATCAATCGGAACCCACCCTTTGACCTTCTTGAGGTTGTCGAACATCTTGGAACGGTCGACGATAAGGTCCCGAACCAGCGGAAACTTCTTCATCGGCTCCAGCGTGACCTCGTAGACCTCCCCCTTCTCTTCGGCCACGTCCTCGATCAAGGCGGTGCAAGCCTGCCGGATCATGCCGTTGACGTTCATGGTGCAGCTTCCACAAACCTCTTCCAAACAAGCCGCTTCCCAAGCCGGTGGCTCCACCTCTTTGCCTTCTTTGGTCACGGGGTTCTTGCGAATCTCCATCAGCGCGGAGATCACGTTCATGTTCTCCTGCAAGGGAATCTCGTAAGTCTCCATATGCGCCTTGGCATCCTTGTTATCCTGGCGCTGGATGTGAAGTCGAACCGTTGTTGGCATTTCGCTTTCCTAAATATACGCTTTTAGCTTCTGTCTTCGCCCAACCCCAACTACCCTGCAATCAAGGCCCGACCCCGGCGGGGTCAAAGAAGATAGCCCGGGGTCTTAGACCCCGGGAAGAGCCACCAGAAGAGAAACACCCTGGAGGGGTGCCACGTGACCGTCCCGCGGAATGGTCGTTCCGAGCAACGCGAAGCCAAGCAAAGCTATGCAGGGCCAAGCAAAGCCCAAAGGTCATTTCCCCAACACCGGCGGCACATTCGCCTCGAACCTAAATTTATGCGTCCCTGCTCCGCCTCGAAGCCACAGCCGATGCTTTCCAGTCTTGGTCGGAATGAAATACTGGACGTCGACCTTGTCAAACGACACGCCATTGCTTATCAGAAACTGCCCATCGTCGTCCAGCAGGTCTGCGCGAAGATAGCTGTCCGTCCGATCATTGAGCAGCTCATAGCGCTTACCAGCGATCAAATCGAAGGAATACAACCCAAAATCTTCGCCACTTAGCTTAATGGTTTGCTCCGCACCCAAAACCGATGGAGTTGCCGAGACGGTGTCTCGTTTGATATCGAAATCGCCGGACCCGCCATCGCCATCGCAAGAGATGCGTACCAGAAACGTGCCTGCGTCCGGGAAGTAGAGGCTGTCTCCAACGGTGTGAGACCGGCGCTTCATTAGCGTGTTAGCAAGCTCGCCGTTTAGGCGAAATATCTCTAGCCTTAGTTGGAAATGGCTTGCCGATGCCGCAACTTGCATAAGTTCGGACTTCGTGGATTTGACCAAATAGAGCTTTGCATCGCCGATATCGATCGATCCGTTCAAAGCGCGGCCCTGATCCCACACCGGAAGCGCGTCCTCATTCACAATGTCCACCTTCGACTTTGCTTCGCCTCCGCGGATTGCAAAGCGCGTAATTCCTTCCGTATGAAAAACACGCACCACGTCGTTGACCGAATCGACGTTCATTTTGAACCAACTAGATCGGCCCGTAGATTCGTAACCGCGGTCCCCCTGGCCGTTGAGAGATTCGGCGTACCCGTCGGGCGCGCTCACTTGGTAGGTGAAAGGTCCGCCAGAAATCGTCGTATGGATGACTTGATCCGGCTTAACCGCCATTTCTACGATGCGGAGCTCACGCGGACCCAGGTCTAGAGTCTGCTTGGCGCGAGGCTCCATCGAGATTGCGCTGAGCTCTCGAAATTCCGTTTGAACCTCTTTGATCGGGGGCAATCGGTATTCAAGGTAAAAGTCCCCCTTCAACTTGGCCAGGAAGACGGGCGTTCCATCGGCCGTCGGAATCCTCTCGAAATCGTTGACCGGGACGCCGGTCGGCCCCACAATTCGGTTCAGAGTGGACCCAATATAACGGTGGTCTTTACCGAAGAGGGTTCCCAAATCGTAAAAGCGGCCCTTGTCTGCCGTGATCCGAAAGACGTAACGGTCTTGCAGTTCCGGCTTTGCAGGAGTAAGGTCTGATCGTGTCGTTGAGCCAAAGGCTGCATCCATCGCCTTGAGCGTGCGAAACTGCAGCGAGAATTTGCCGCCGGAAACCGAACGAAAACTCAGGACCTTGAGCGTATACGTTCCCGCAACATCGGTCCGAAAGATGAGAAATGGCGACTGATCGCCTTCAGAGCGATCATCATTCTTGGTCAGCTCTTTGCCCTTGTCGTCTTCGATCGCGAGGGCGGGGTCAAATGCATCGCTAGTGACAGAAGCGAAGACGGTTTCGCCCGCCTGCAATTTCAGCTTGTATTCAACTCGGTCACCGGGCGTCAGAATCGCTGTTCTTGTCTGCCAAAGGTTCGGCGACTCGTCGCTCTCCGGCCGCGCGTCGTAGTTTTGATCGACGTTGCCAAGATTCCGTCCGCCAAAACCGCCTCCACGTCCACCACCAGCCTGGCCGTACCCGCCCGCGCCACCTTGGCTTAAGGCGCACGCTACCAAGGAGAGCATTGCAAAAACAGTTGTAAAGCGAAAGCGAACCATGTTGATCGGACGAACCTCGTTCGGCGGTCGTTTCACATTCACGGGATTGTCTCATCAGGTTATTGAAGCACCTAGAGGTTTAGTAGCATTTGCGAAAACTTTTTCGCGAGCAGTCACTGCCTACCATTTCGCTCCAGATACTTGATTTCACCTCGCAACTTCACCTGTATCGCTTGCGGGAGTTGATCGATCGGGACGGCTTTCGATAGAGGCGGTCGCATGGGTTCCTTGAATACGCCGATTAGGTAATGCCCGGGCGACAACCCGCATCTAAGTTTGATCTGATATTGGAGCCGAACGTCCACGGTCGCGTCTTTCATTCCGCCGCGTGGAAGCTTGGGGAAAGGTCTTAGACCGAACCAATTGACCCTGGCTAGCGACTCCATGACCTCGTCAAGCGGACGATCATGGGCGTCCACGAAGACGATTTCGGCAGTCACTAACCCGATGGCCCTCATTGGCATGTCGGCGGCGACGGCAAGTTTCTGAACCGCCTTGTCAGCTCGCTCTACTTCCGCATCAATCGAAATTCGTTGCTTTGGTAACCCGCCGTGCTGACCGCAATATCCTGCCTTCGAAGGCGCCACGGCGAGGTGAATGAACAGCGCAACGGAAAGGGTGCTCAAAGAGACGGGCATTACATCGAAGACGTGTCCACAACTTCGTATGGTTGCCAGGCAGTTTGGACGATTCGCCGCTGCTCGGAAACTCTTAATAGCCGCAGCCCGTCATTAAGCTAGTTCTGCGGTTTGCTTCGCCTCTTTTTAAGATAGAGAAATCTTTCCGCCGGTAGAATTCGTAGCACCGAATGATGACATCGACATCTCAAAAGCCCGCGCGGAATCATGTCTCGATTCTTGGCATCCCTGTCGATCGCATTTCCATGAAGAGGGCCGTTGAGATCATTCTAGAGTTTCTTCGGCAAGACGAGCCTAAAATCGTCATCACCGCAGACTCCAGCGGCATCGTCCAGGCTCTGAAGGACCCAGAATATTTCGACCTTCTGCAGAACGCGGACTTGGTCACGCCGGACAGCATCGGCGTCATTTGGGCCGCAAAGCGAAAGGGGCGGGCAATTCCCGGAAGAGTTAGCGGAGTCGATCTCGTCGACAAGATCTGCGGCCTCAGCGCTGACCATGGTTTTCGAATCTTCTTATTGGGCGCGGCGCCCGGCGTGGCCGAGCTTGCCGCCGAAAAGCTAAGGCTTAAGCATCCTGGCTGTCATATAGTGGGCACCCGTCACGGCTATTTCCCAGCTGACGACGATGATGTCGTCGCTCGCGAAGTCACCGTGTTCAAACCAGACGTCTTACTTGTCGCCATGGGCATCCCGAGACAAGAGAAGTTCATCAAGCGCACACAAGAGATCATCCGCGCCAAGGTGGCAATGGGCGTTGGCGGATCATTCGACGTTTTCAGCGGCAAGACCAAACGCGCGCCCGCACTGGTGCAGAAATTAAGACTTGAATGGATGTGGCGCGTCCTCCTGAACCCAAAGAAAATCGCGAAGGCAAAGTCGCTTCCTGTATTCGCCTGGAAAGTCCTGCGTTCGGGCAAATGAAGATTTACACGAAAACCGGTGACGACGGTTCTACCGGACTCCTAGGCGGGACCCGCATATCAAAGACGAACCTGCGCATTCAGGCTATCGGCGATGTCGACGAACTCAACGCAGCTATTGGCTTTGCCCGAATTGAATGGGACTCAGAACTATTCGAGTCTGTTCAAAGCTCCTTATTCGATCTCGGCGCGGAGCTCGCGGCTCCAAAAGGTGGCAAGTTTGACGTCGCCGGCCCGTCAAACACCAGGGCTGCGGAATTAGAAGGGTCAATGGACGAGATGGAAGCGACGCTAAGTCCGCTAAAGAACTTCATACTTCCTGGCGGCGGGGAAGCGGCGGCTCGCCTGCACTTGGCTAGGTCCATTTGCCGCCGTGCAGAGCGCTCGGTAATAGCCCTGAATGAAAATGAGCAGGTGAGTGTCGAATCTCGCGTCTTTCTAAACCGTCTATCCGATTGGTTGTTTGTCGCGGCGCGTTTCGCGAATGCCGGACAGAGTATCGAAGACGTGCCGTGGCGCAGGTCAGAGGGGAATTCATAAGTGTTATTGACGATAGTTGCAAGCCTTGCCTTAATCCAAGTCCAGGAAGCGGCGCCCCAGGTGACGGCAGGTCAGATCATATCCAAGATGCTCGTCCACTATGCAAGCGCAAATAGCGAAGTCGGGCGGATTAAATACACGGTTGCGACAGGTAACGAAAGCATTAGCGTTGACACGGACTTTGCCTTTGAAAAACCGAGTTTGGTCCGCATCCACCAGTTCATGAATTCCAATCCGCCCCAAGAGTGGCTGACCGTGAGCAACGGTACGCTTTTTTCTTACAACGTGCCGCCAAATCTCACAGCAAATCCGAACACGCGGCTGATAGAGAAGGTAACCGTTGACGGCAATACCATGAGCTGCCGTGAGATTTACTCCGCTTCAACTCTAAGTCTCAAAGATCGAAGCATGCCCCTGGACCTCGCATTTGGCAGATCAACAGACCTTAAGTTTCGCCGGCAGCAATGGGCTACCGATGTGCTTTTGGGCAAGGATCAGGTTCGCGATCTTCCTGTCGATGTAGTTGGCGGAGACTGGAGAGATATGGCGACCGCTCCGGTCAGCGGGACATACAAGATGTGGATCACTGAGGCTGGCGATCTGCTCCGTTACCAAGAAACGGTAAGCATTGGTATCCCAAACAAAGATCCCAGAATCCCCATGATGACGCAGGTTCTTACGAGCACGTGGGACGTGGATATCAAAGTCAACGCCACAACAGACAAGTCGATGTTCATCTTGCCGTAAGGTCCCTCCCAAGGACAACGTTCAAAAACTAGAAAGGTCCCGACTACGCGGGTCCTTTCAAATTGAGAATCGCTTCCCAGTCTATTCGGCGGCGACTTCGACTTCTTCAGCAGCCACTGGTTCAGGGGCAGCCTTTGCACGGCTCGCTCGTTTCTTCGGACCGGAGGCACCCATCTCGATACCGACGGCGCCCTCGGTGAAAGCGGCCTTGATCTTGATGCGACGGCTCATGTCAGCACCAGCAACAGTGCTCCAGTTGGCGCGGTCTAGGGCCCACTGCCAACCGATATCGGTGTTCGCATAAACGAACTCCACGCCATCCTGAAGGATGTCGCTAAGCTTGGTCTTGAGATCGTTTCGATCCCCAAGGAGCGCTTCACCTGCGCTGAGGTTGGGCGTCAGGCCAACGCTGACCATGATGGGCTCCTCTTCAGGAGCGTTCTTGGCAACACGCTTAGGGGCAGCCGCTTCGATGCCCTCTTGGACCATCGAAAGTTGGGCGACCATTGCGTGGGTCAGCTTGTCGTAATCGTCAGGCCAGGTGTAATGCTCGCCTTCGTAAAGCGCAACGGCATGTCGGCCGGTCAGCGTAAGGGCAGAGGCGACCAATGCGGCGTCAGCTGGTTTCAACTTGGGATATGACTTGCGTAGTTGGTCCAGGGCTGCTTCCAGCTTTGTAAGTTGGCACGTGATCAAATTGTGAAACTCCTCTATGTGCGGCGAACGGGAAGGGGGCGGGCAAGCCCACCAATCGCCGCAACAAGGTATTTTACCCGCTGAGCGCAACGGCTAGCTTGCGTGTTGATGCGCACTTTGCCGGCTGATCACGTTCCTGGCTTTAGCTTATTGTTGAGCTTGACCTCAAGTTTGTCCGCAAGAGGCTTGAGGAAGAACCAAAAGATGCCAGCGATCACGCCGCTGACTAGAGCACCACGCACCCTCATTGGTCGCCCGGTACGCAGGTCAACTATGAACATCCAAAACAAGTAGCTAAGAGCCCCGCGATCACGTCCCGTAGCAAGCATGTCCACCCTACCTTTCACGTCCTCAATT
>JBBQMJ010000166.1:0-7044 GCA_038328815.1 Fimbriimonadales bacterium
CTCGAACTCGCTGTTCAAAGATGGCTTTGCTACTACAACCTCGAAAGACCCCATCAAGGCTATCGCAACAAAGGCAAGACCCCATACCAAACCGTCGAGACATTTCTGCCAAAATGACAGTCAAGATCCCTGGCAATACACTTTCCGTCATTTCACCCTTCACTCGTCACTTTTCACCCAATATGCGGCTATTTGTCGTCCCTAGTCGTCTTCAGAATTTGCACCGATAAGAAAGGCTAGTAATGAACCCTAGGTTGCGATACGGCTCCAGGATGGAATCGTGTACACTAGGCACTTGTTCCTGGTCTTTGTCACCATAAAAATACTTAAACCAGCCACGGATGGAGGGTTAGCATGAACACATTTCACATTACAGGTGGGACCAAGCTTTACGGCGAAATTGATGTCGCTGGCAGCAAAAACACCGCGCTTGCCATTATGTCGGCCGTCGTCTTAGCAGACGGGGTCACTGTTCTTCACAACGTGCCTGACGTCTCCGATACTCGCATCAAAGCCAGGCTGCTTGAACGCTTTGGCGCGAAAGTCGAATGGCAAGAGGGATCACTCTTCGTCGACTGTTCGAAAATCATGGCTGGCGAAGCTGATGAAGAGACCGTCCGGGCTATTCGCACCTCGTTTTATCTTCTTGGACCGTTGCTTGCCCGCGTTGGCAAAGTCACTATGCCAGCACCTGGCGGCTGCAAAATTGGTGCTCGCCCAGTCGATTTTCACCTTAAAGGCCTCGCGTTGCTCGGCGCAGAAGTTTCGCTGGATGGCGGCGTCTACCACGCAAAAACACCCAAGCTGACCGGCGCTGAAATCTACCTTGACTTCCCAAGCGCAGGTGCAACCCAGCATTTAATGGCCACCGCGACCCTTGCCGAAGGAATCACGGTCATTCAGAACGCCGCGGTTGAACCGGAAGTGGTATCCCTTGCCGATTTCCTCAATAGGATGGGAGCGAAAGTTGAGGGCCACGGAACAAGTACGATCACGATTATTGGAGTGAAAACTCTTGAGCCGTGCGTTTATCGCATTCCGGCAGATCGACTTCAGGCTGGCACTTACCTCCTAGCCGGCGCGATCACCGGTGGTGAGGTTAAGGTCAAGGGCATCATGCCGGACCACCAAACGGCCCTAGTTAACAAACTACGGGAGGCGGGGGCTGAAATCCAGGAAGGATCTGACTGGGTGACAGTAGGCGCGCCAAAGCGCCTCAAAGGCATCAAGGTCAAAACCATGCCTTATCCCGGTTTTGCCACAGATATCCAGCAGCCAATGGCTGCTCTTCTTACCTTGGCCGACGGCATGAGCGTTGTTGAGGAGACCATTTACGAAAGCAGGAGTGGCCACATTCAAGAGCTAAACCGAATGGGAGCGAATATCCTTTCAGCAGAGCGCTCGGCAATCATCACGGGCGTTAAATGCCTCAAAGGGGCTGTTGTTGAGGCGAGCGACCTGCGTGCTGGCGCGGCGCTTACTCTTGCGGGCCTCGCCGCTGAAGGCGACACGATCGTGAAGAACATTCATTTTGTAGACCGTGGTTATCAGGCGTTCGAACAGAACCTCCGCTCGCTGGGCGCTCGCATCGAACGCGTGGAGGCAGATGTCTCCAGCGGGGAGCCGTCCTTCGGAACTTGAGACTCGTTCCTGAAATTGGCATCGATCTAGGCACCGCGAACATCCTTGTGTATCGCAGGGGCAAAGGCATCGTCTTAAACGAACCAACCGTCGTCGCCATGAATTTACAGAATGGCCAAGTGCTTGCTGTGGGCAATGAGGCCCGCGAAATGCTCGGCCGCACGCCCGGCAATATCGCAGCGATTCGGCCATTAAAAGACGGCGTTATCGCTGATTACACCACGACGCTCAAGATGCTCGAGTACATCTTGGAAAAGACCTGTGGACGTCGCTGGCCAATTGGGTTTAAGCCGACCACGCTAATCTGCGTTCCGAGCGGTGTGACGAACGTCGAGAGGCGCGCTGTTATTCAAGCCGCAAGGGAAGCGGGGGCAGGGCAGGCGATGACCATTGAGGAGCCAATGGCTGCCGCGATCGGCGCGGGGCTTCCGATTGATCTTCCTGGCGGCAACATGGTGGTTGACATCGGCGGTGGCACGACAGACATTGCCGTCATATCTCTGGGTGGAATCGTGCTTTCGCAGAGTTTACGTGTTGGTGGGAACAAACTGGATGAGGCGATCATTCGCCACATACGCAATGCCTATAACCTCATGATTGGTGAGCCTACCGCCGAAGAGATCAAGATCAAGGTCGGCTCAGGTTGGGAGCTTCCGCAAGAACTTAGAATGTCGATTCGTGGCCGTGACCTAGTCGCTGGTTTGCCCAAGACAGTAGAGATCACGAGCGAGGAAATCAGGGAAGCTTTGAGCGAGCCGGTGCGTCAAATTGCTGAGAAACTTTGCGCGGTCTTAGAGGAGACCCCACCGGAATTGGCGAGTGACGTCATAGAGCGAGGAATTACACTTACCGGGGGCGGAGCGTTACTTCGGGGCCTTGATCAGCTTCTTAACAATATGACTGACATTCCTGTTAGAATTGCCGACAATGCTCTTAACTGTGTGGCTGTCGGTACGGGTCGTGCGCTCGAAGAACTGGATGCCATTCGAAAGAGCGGAGCCGTGACCACGATATGATTCGACAACTGACTACCATCGCCCTAGCCCTACTGGCTGTTTATTGCTTCGCACAAGGTGCCCCGGAGCACCTTGCAAAGCATAACCAACCGCGCATCGCGGTATCTAACGCGCCGGTAACTCAGGCCGAAGCGTACGCAATGTTTCAGAGGGTAGAGCGTGCCTTCCGCAACATCAACGGTATTACTGAAAATGGACCCGCAAGCGCGTTCTCGCCTTCAAATGAACCCATTAGCCGGGATAAAACGGTCATCGAAATGGCGCGGCTTTACGATCTTGTTAAACCAAAGTTCACGATCAAATTGAGAACGGTGAAGTTCGATCCGGCCGTGTTCACCCTTCACGATAAAACGGCAAAGGCTGAAGCCAGCAAGTTGGTCGCGGCTGGTTGCATTGGAAAGTACGCGCAATTGGTGGCGGGGGCTGGAAATACGATGCAGGTTGGGTCCTTTGGTGACGCTGTTGGACTATTTATTGCGAGAATCGCTGAATTAACTCACACCCCCAGCTCGCGTTTTAGCCCTTATCTCAAACTAGGCCGGTAGTGACAAGTCGAGCATAGCTCTGAGCCTATCATACGGTAGATCGCCGGACTTCCAGCCGAATTGAGCGCAGAGTGCGGCGGCATTTCCTGCCGCCTCGCCCATGGCGCGGCATACTGGCTGAATCCTTACCGCGCTCTGAGCCACAAAGTCGGCGCTAAGGCACCGTCCGGCCACCCATAGATTGTCAAACCCCTTAACCACGAGCGAGCCGTAAGGGATGTCGTGCCACTCGCCGGGCGGAAACTTGCGATAGTCCGTGCCTGTTTTCAAGTGGATGTCGACCGGGTAACAGTTTCGGGCGATCACGTCGTCAAACTTTCGGCAGGACTGATGGTCGTCTTCGGTCAAGATATAGCTCCCTACCACGCGACGCGATTCACGAATCCCCATCAACGGCGCAATTGAGCTAATGTATGCGTTCTCAAACCCGGCGACATACGCCTTCATGAATTGCCATATTCGATAGATCTTTGCTCGGCCGATTTGATAGGCTTTGCTCATCTGAAAAGGGTCCATCGGATCGAGTCCCGCTATGCGCGGAGTATTGAACGCTAGTTCATTTGGCCTACCGTTTACCGAAAAAAACTGAAAATATCCAAGATCGTCGTCATTAAGGATTTTCTTGGAAATCGCCTCCGCAATTCGCCGTCCAAATTCCCCCTGTTTTGCGTCGTGGTAGCCACTCTCGACATAGTCCTCGGTGTTGATGCGTAGAATGCCGGCGTCCTTCGCCCGCAACACTGGAATATTGATGTTTCCCATCGCAAACCTTAGGGTCATCGGCTGGTGTTCTTCAGCTTCATTACCGCCCATTAAGCCGGCCCCGGCAATGGCTGAAAGGTCGGCGTCCCCTGTGCAGTCGATGAAGCTCTTGGCTTCTAGCCAACGTCGTCCCCCGCGCGTCGCGATTTCAATGGCGGTCAGTCGTGAAACTTCTTTTTTGGCATCAATCAAGGTTGCATTGAAAAGGCATTCAACCCCCGCTGAGTTCGCCATAAGGTCGAGAACGAAGGCAAGTAACGCTGGGTCGTACCATTCCTCGCCGTGGTCAATTTTGCCTGGTGGCTGTAGCTTGGCTTGCTCCCTCAGAATATCTAGATTGATTCCCCTGGATAGGCGAAACTCGCCCAAGTAATTGGGCATCATTGGGGTAACCCACCCGTTAGCCTGAGTCCCGCCCAGAGAGCCTAGTTGCTCGACAACTAATGTCTTAGCTCCCGCGTGGCCGGCGGCGATTGCAGCTACCGCACCAGCGGTACCGCCCCCACATACAATAACGTCGTAGCCTTCGGCCATGTCCTTCATTTGAGACGCAGGGCCGATTCGTTTCGCGCCTAGTTTGGGAGGGACTTTCGCTTGTCGCACCAATCGAGCGCAGTCTTGATGACTTCCGAGTGCGACCAGGTCAGGGGACTAACACTCAGGTGTTTGCCCGTATCTGGGTTGAGCGATTCGGGAAGAACTCCAGTTGGGTCGGCGTAGCGCTTGGCCCAGCGAAGCCACTCAAGAGGCTCCCGTAATCCTTCTCGGCTTGTCGCTGCCGCTATCTGAGTTTGAGCGTGCCACATGGTCGTAATGATCCATGGGCTTCCGGGATAGGCGTCGCTCTGTCGCCAATACCAGTCCCCCGTATATCGCGCCAATCCGCCAACGTTACTCTTAACGGTCAGCCACTTCTTAATGTACTTGGCCGTCGCCTCTACCATGGGATCATCCATCGGTAGGGCGCCGATCAATCCAACAAGGAGGGTTGCCGAGTCCGCAGTCGTGTCCGGCGAAAGGTCTGGATGCAGCATCCGAGAAAATGCCCTTCGCTCGCGGTCGTAGAAGTGTTTCAGGAAGGCGGACCTCATGGTTGCTGCGGCATTGGCGCACTCGCTAGCTAGTGGTAGCCTCCATTCGTCGCAAAGCTCTTCAGCGGCCTCTAAGGCAACAATCACGGTTGCGACGGTGAAAGCATGAATCCCTCGCCGCTCTTCCCATAAGTCGTGGCTTGCCAAAGGAAGTCCAGTCTCTGCGTTTCGATAACTTAGCAAGGTGGAAGTCATGGCAATAGCCCAAGGTTCCCAGGAGTTTCGTTGGCTGAGGACTGAGCCCGTCGACTTGAGATGGTCCCGAAGGGCCAGTAAGGTAAGTGCCGTTTCATCCTCTTGCCACGGGATAATGGGTCCCTCTTCCGTAATCCACGGGTGCCAGGATGCCCCAAGCGTTCCGTCAGGCTGATATTTCTGCTTGAAATAGCCGCGGGTCAAAGGTTCGAGCCCGCGGCAGAATTCCAAGTACCGTGCGGCAGTTGCGTGGTCGCCAAGGCGGGTCAAGATTCTTGAGACGAGCGAGCCGTCGCGAGGCCATACATATGAGTAGTGCGCCCTGTTGCTGATCATGATGTCTGAGTCGTTTGCAGCCAGAATTCCTCCCCCGTGGTCTATTTGTGTCTTGAGGATCAAATAGCTCCGGCGGCAAAAATCGCGAAGGTCCGGTGGCAATCCTTCAAAATGGCCATCGAGCAGAGACAGGCTTCCGTGGGCGAATTGCGTAGCCTCTTGCAGGTGAAAGTGAGGGGTCTTCTTTCGAAAGCTATTGTATGTTTCCGTAACCTCGTCTATTGAGCTGCCAGCAACGATATGGTAGCTGGCTTCCTCCTCCTCTTCCGGTGCAAGTTCCAGTCGAATTGAAAGCGTGGAATCAATGGTGCCCTGGCACATGGGGTTCATTCCGAGGCCGCCGTCTTCGGCATCGCGCCACGTACCATCTTCGCCATTCTGATGCCGTATGCCCGTGTTGTAGGCATACAAACCGGTGCCTTGGGCGGAACCACCAAAGAGGAATACGTGTGGACCCTTGTAGTGAATGATAGAATCTGTAACGGGATGATAGAAGGCGGTTAGTCCCGTGTCGCTCTCGGCAATTTTGAGGTCTTGGTTAAAGAAGATGCGAACGTCTTGACTAAGGTGGCCAAGGTTTTTGACCTTTATGGACCTTAGGAAAGTGCAGGAAGCCGGGACCATGCAGTCCTGAATCATAAGTTGTACGCCAAGGCGTGTGCTAATCGCGAGACAATTGGAGACAAGACTGTTTGCTTCATAGGCAAGGTTGATCGTCCAACCATCCTCGTCAATCCAAGAAAAGAGCCCGTTAACCCAGACGCCCATCCGAATTTTCTGTCCGCAAAGATGATCGAAGAGACCAACGTGCGGATAGAAGAGCTCACGAATGTTTAGCCGGCCGTCCAGTCCGACTAACATTTGGCCGTTCGAGAAAACGAGGGGTCTGGGCATTGACCCCTAATAATGGAACCAGCGCAGCTAAAATTGCTGCGCTGGAATTGTTTCGACCACGAAGCAGTGATTGGAAGTTAGGCTCGAGTTGTATTGTTAGTCGCTGACTGCGCCGCCGGCGCCCCCACCCTTGCCTTTGCGCTTGCGCTCGAGGGGCGCAATTGTGACAACTTTGGAACCATGAGCCACCAGCTTGGCAACCAAGTCTCCTTGATCCTTGCGTGTCGCAAGATAATGCATTAGCGTCTCAGGACCTTGCGTGCCCTTACGTGTAACATCCGCTTTAGCACCATGGGCAAGGAGAACGTCTACCTTCTTGCTCGTGTCCCTGAATAGCATAGCTGTTCTGAACAGCGGTGTCTGGCCCTTGTTGTCCGCCGCGTCCACCTTCGCGCCGTGAGCAATTAGGAGTTCAGCGACCTCGGGGTCTGTGCCGTACATCAAGGCAGTTTCGCCGTCCTTAGAAGTAGCATTTACGTCAACGCCGGCGGCAATAATCTTCTCAGCGGTTGCCTTATCCAGGGACGGCGCGAAGAGCAAGGTTCGACCATCATCGTCTTTTGC
>JBBQMJ010000167.1:0-7039 GCA_038328815.1 Fimbriimonadales bacterium
CTACGAATGTGGCCTTCGAGAAACTCCCCTTAACCCACAGGGTTGGTTCGTCCTCGGCAACGCGTTAGCGCGAATGGAATTGCCAGACGGCGCCAGGCTTGCTTATAGACAGTGCTTGGCACTGGACACAAGCCACGCTCCGGCGAAGAACAATCTCGATTTCTTGGACGAAGCCTTTCCGCAGGCTGTCTAGCCAAAGAATAGGCGGGCGGCGACGGCCAGCTTCTCAGCCTTAGTGGTCTGTATTCTTGCGCCAAAGACGTCGTAATCTCGCTGCTCAATCCTGTTGAGGATTCTTGAGTACAAGGCGCTCGCAAGCCTGACGCCCTTTCGGGCCGATTCGGGCAGCCTCTCGATTCCAGAGTCAGCCACTGAATAAAGCGTTCTGGCGCGCTCAATTTCAAAACGCATCAGATCCATGAACGCACCTGTCCGGACTCCGACCTGAATTTCGGACTCCGACACGCCACATAGCTTCAGGTCTTCCAACGGAATATAAATGCGACCCCGCGCAGCATCCTCACCGATGTCCCGAAGGAAGTTGGTTAGCTGCATCGCCTCGCCCAACGCCATCGCAGACCGAAGAGTCTCCTCATCGATGGCCGCTCCCAAGACATAACACATCATTACGCCTACTGCCGCCGCGCTTCCGCGCATGTAAGCCTTGAGGTCGTCGTACGTTTCATACCGGTCCGTATCCAAGTCATGCTCCATAGCATCGAGGAACGCCATCGGCTCCTCTAGAGGAATCTGAGACTCTATAGCTGCATCGCAGAACGCACGCAGAACCGCATTTTCGGGTCGTATTCCCTCAAGTCCCGCACGAAACTCCTGTCGCCATATTCTCAGGCGTTCCCTTTGCTGTCGAATCGATAGTCCGCGAGGATTGTCGACCCACTCGTCAGGCACGCGCACAAAGGCATAGAGGGCATGCACCCGTGGCCGTATGTGAACCGGCAAGCGCAAGGTAGAGAAGTAATAGGTTGCCCCATACATCCTATGGAGACGCCGACACTCCGCATAGTCGCTCGGAGATGCAAAGGGCCCCAGTTCAGGCACCGTTACACCCTAGAATGGTTTTCTCCTAACGTCCCAACGTTCGTTAACATCTTTGGTCCCGTTCGTAAGTATCTTGAAGGAGGCTGGCTCGATCCGAATCCGCCAATTATTCTCTACGAGAAGATTAGCGACGGCTTTCCTAGATTTCTCGCAGATATCGTTCGAGTACTCCAGCGGCTCGCCAAACGAGATGAAACACTCCGGCCGTTCATGCAGAGCGCTCTCGTATGAGATCGCGACGGGGATTACCGGGCAATCCAATTTGCGAGCGACCAGTTCGAGTGATCGGCCGAAATCGAGAATAGGCCCCGGATAGTGGAGGACTCCTTCAGGAAACAATAGCAAGCCACGCTTGTCCCCTTTCATCAAACGAATTGTCTTACGAATCGTGCTCGCGCGTTCGGCGGGCCTTTCGGGATTAAAAGGCATTCCGCCCGCTTTTCCGAACAGCGGGAAGGCTGCGTATTCCTGAATCCACAAGACAAACGGCGCCTCTAATTCGGTCAGCGCGTGATACATGACATACCCATCGAACCAGCCGTTATGGTTTGTGGCGACGATGAAGGGTCTTGGAAATGGATACTCGGGAGGGCGCCAGTAAACCGTGTGGAATCGCTTAGCCACAGACCTTCGGATCATGCGGTCAACTACTCTACCGAAAGGCCCGTAAAACTGCTTGCCCATAGCAACGTTGTTGTTCAATTAATAACAATCCGAGGCTTCGAAGAACATCCTTGTTGCCCCCCGCCCGTCCTTTGAGTACAGTATCAAATCAATGGCGCGTCGCTCCAACGAAACTGATCAAATGGACGAAGTATCCCCCAGCTTACGAGAAGAGATAGCAACTTTGCGCGCTAGCGAAGAACGGTATCGGTTCTTCGTAGAATCCATTCCTCAACTAGTCTGGTCATGCGATGCACAAGGCTTAACAACCGACTTTAGCGAAAGATGTTTGCAATACATGGGCCTAACGCTTGGCGAAGCCTACGGCTCAGGTTGGAAAAAAGTCGTCCACCCAGATGACATCCAAGAAGCCACGAGACGTTGGCTAAAGGCGGTCGCCGAGGAATCGGATTATACAGGCGAGTACAGAATCCTCTGTGCCGCCGATGGTGTCTATCGATGGTTCAAGGCGACTGGTGCCCCAATGCGCGACGCAGATGGCAAAGTTGTTGCATGGTTTGGCACTTCCACCGAGATCGATGCCGAGAAACGAGCTCAGGAAGAATTAGCCATCACTCACTCAAAGTTGAAGGCCGTGTTTGCCAATTCCCCGGTGGCATTTTTCTCGACCGACGCCGGCGGGATTATTGACTTGCTTGAAGGCGCCGGTCTAGAGGCCATGGGCGTCACCGCACAGGAATGGATTGGAAAGCTAGCCGCCGATCTCTGCGAAGACGATGAAGTGCACGCAAAATGCGTTACTAACGCCCTTAGGGGAAATCCGGGCCAGCAATATCATGAGCGTAATGGCGTCTGGTTGGACATGCGCTACGCCCCCCTCTATGATGAGCAGAATCGCGTGATAGGCATGACTTGTGTCGCGACCGACTTCACTGCGATGAAGCGCGCCGACGAAGAGGTCAAGAAGAGCCATCGAGTCCTAAAAACCGTCCTATCCAGTTCCCCAATGGTCTTTTGGGCTACCGATGCGAACGGCATCCTCACCGTCATTGAAGGCAACGGCCTTCAAAAACTCGGTCTTGAGGCGGACGAGTTCATCGGGACGCATGCCCGCACACTCGATCGGTCAAGCGCCAGCCACTCCCAATGCATTGCCCAAGCTCTCGGCGGCCGCAGTGCCCAACAATATTGCGAACGCCAAGGCATTTGGATGGATTGCCGATATGAGCCAATGGTAAATGATGCAGACGAAGTCATTGGTATTGCATGCGTTGCAACGGACGTCACGGCGGAAAGGGCAAAAAGCTCGCAGTTGAAGGCAAGCGAAGCAAAATATCGCTCGCTTACCGAAGCAATTCCGGTCCTAATCTGGGCCCTGCAACCAACCGGGATCGCAACCTTTGTCAACAAAGCCTTCGAAGATTTCACGGGGTTGACCGTCGATGACTATAACTCGCTTGGCCACAAGGCCTTCATGCACCCGGATGATCTGGTCCGGCTACTTAACGTTAGGGGCGATGCCCTAGCTACGGGCAAGGAGGTTTTCACCGAGAACCGATATCGTCGCAAGGACGGTGAATATCGTTGGTTCGTTTCAGGAATCAAACCCGTTCGGAACGAAGCGGGAGAAATAACCCATTGGATCGGCACCTCAGTGGATATCCATGAAAGGAAGTTGGCAGAGCAAGCTCTGGTCACGAGCGAAGAGCGTTTGCGCTTCTATCTTGAATCAACACGCGATGGTATTTGGGATTGGGACGTCCCAGGCGGGAAGCGAACCTGGTCTGACCGCAATTACGAATTGCTTGGGTTGCGCCCCGGCGAATGCGAGCCGAGCCTGGATGCTGTCCTTGCCCAAGTTCGCCCCGACGATGTTGCCTCTGTCGCCGGAGTCCTGGAAAGGTCGATCGATAGTGATGTCATGCATGGCAGAATGCAGTTCCGGATTCGGAACTTTGATAGCGAATATAAGTGGCGGCAAAGCGAATACAAGATATTCCGTGACGAAACTGGCAAGGCAACTCGCGTCGTTGGCGCCACTACCGATATTCACGAGCAAAAGGTCATCGAGCACCAAATCCGGACTCTTAATGAGCAGTTAGAGGAAAGGGTGCATGAGCGAACACAAGAACTCGAAGCAACTACTGGCGAACTGCAGGAGTTCTGCTACTCCGTATCTCACGATCTACGTGGGCCGCTGCGGAGCATTAACGGGTTTAGCCAGGCATTAGAAGAAGATTACGGCCATCAACTTGACGACACCGCTAGAGACCATCTTGCCAGGATCAGGAACGCAACAATCAAGCTTTCGGACCTGATCGACGCTCTTCTCAGCATGTCTAGGATCACGCGCGCCGAGATGGCCCGACGCAAAGTTGACATTTCTGACATCGCCGCTTCAGTGATCGAGGACCTAAGAGCGCTGGAACCTGGGCGAAAAGTGGATGTCGTCATCGCACCAAATCTGACAACCTACGGGGACGGACCCCTAATTCAGATTGCCCTCACTAACTTAATTGAGAACGCCTGGAAATTTACGTCCAAGACCGCAAAGGCGAGAATTGAGATTGGCGCCGAAAGTAAGTCAATATTCTTCGTTCGTGACAATGGCGCGGGCTTCGAGATGACCTATGCTAGCAAGCTGTTCTCGCCATTCCAAAGGCTTCACACGGTCTCTGATTTCCCCGGCACGGGCATTGGCCTCGCTATCGTCAGCCGCGTCATTCAACGGCATGGCGGTTCTATTACCGCAGAAGCCGAAATCGACAAGGGAGCGAGGTTTACCTTCACCCTTCCTTCTCGGCAAGGCGACCGAGCACCCAAATAAGGGTGCAAGCGGGCCGGTTTGAACGTATGGTTGGATAATGCCCCTCATCCCGCTCATTCTCGCCATCGCCATTCAAGGGGCTCCCGTTGAAGATTTTGCGCCTACCTGGACGGCCATCGAAAACTCAATTCGCCGCATGTACTACGGCAAGACTGATCGTAAGACCGAGATGGAGACTCGCCTCGCTAGTTATGAGCCTGTAGCCAAGGCGGCCAAGTCAAGAACAGACTTCCGCGATGTCGTAAATAAGATGATCCACGAGTTTCATGACTCGCACTTTGAATATGACATTGAGGGCGATCAGAGCTATTACATGAACGATTCCTTTAGCCGCGGCCCAGTGGCGCAGATGGCAAATATTGGCGCGTGGTTCAAAAGGACAGCAGACGGATACACAGTGCAAATGGTCTTGGAAGGCTCGTCTGCCGAGAAATCTGGCCTTCGGAAAGGCGATCTGATGATCTCGATCGATGGCAAACCCTTTACACCCGTAGCCGGGT
This sequence comes from Fimbriimonadales bacterium, assembly GCA_038328815.1. Lineage (GTDB taxonomy): Bacteria > Armatimonadota > Fimbriimonadia > Fimbriimonadales > Fimbriimonadaceae > JBBQMJ01. The sequence goes on from JBBQMJ010000167.1 coordinate 5,011, forward strand.
TCGAACCCGATGTGGACAAGATTGCAAAAATCCAGTTTATCGATGAAGGAAAAACGATTGAGCGCGACGTCGCCGTTGTCAAGCAGCCAGCCCTCCAAATGTTCCTTGACGCTACCGAGAGGAGCGTTCGGGAATTCGATCTACCCGACGGGCGGAAGTTTGGCTATATCCACCCCTGGACTCTGGTGAGCAACGATTTCAGGAAAGCGGTTCACGCCGCCGTCGAATCAAGGTTTGCCAAAACGGATGGCTTCATTCTTGATCTCCGAGATGGCTTCGGTGGTCGGCCTGAAGGGTTTGACGATGCTTTCCTGTCGTTCTCTTCGAAACCCAGCCCCCATCCCGCCTACTCAAAACCCCTAGTCATCCTGATCAACGAAGGCTCGAGAAGCGCCCGGGAAGTCTTGAGCTACGAATTGCGCAAAGCGGGCCGCGCGACTCTCATCGGTCGCAAGACAGCGGGCCATGTACTGGGGACTTACCCATTTAGGGTCAACGCCTGGTCAAACCTCGAGATTCCGATTGTCAACGTGAAAATCCAAGGCGTCCGCCTGGAGGGAGTCGGTGTAAGCCCCGACATCCTGGTCCCCACCGAGCGCAGCCCTGAAGGTACGGACTTGGATATCGAAGAAGGCATTCGTTATCTGAAGACGCATACGGCCACGCCTTTAGCGGCGTGAGGATAAGGGAATAGGGAATAGGGAATAGGGAATAGGGAATAGGGAACTAGGATTGAGGAAGGGGACCGGGACCGGGAAAGTCAATTCGATGAAGCGGGAGGATTACTTCCAATTTTCCCCATTTTCCTAGTTCCCTATTCCTCTTCTACCGCATTTCACCTTTCACCTTTCACCCAGGCTTTATACACGTGTAATGAACCCGGTCACTCCTGGCCCTTATCGGATTAAGCGTGTAACTATTGAATCCTCGAACCTCAACGAAACCGGCCTTCGCAAGCATGGCCCTAATCTCCTCGTCCGAATAAGCGCGCTGGACGTGCAGCTCGCTAAACTCCTCACCATCCTTCCAAAACTTCATATCCACTTCAATGATCTTCGTCTCGCGATCATAAGTTCCAGTCCACTGATAGCGAAGGCGCGCGTTGGCGCGGAGGTTTTGCTGGTCGAAGAGCTGCATCTCGAACGCATAGGCTGTGTTCAAATCGAAGATAAATGACCCACCAGGTTTCAGGTGTTTGTAAATGCACTTGATGGCTGCCTGAAGCTTGGCCGGCTCCGTAATGTTGTTTAGGCTGTCGAAGAAAGAGAACGCAGCATCAAATTCCTCGCCGAGCTTGAAGTTCGTGGCATCGGCCACATGGTAAGTAATGGTCTGCTTAGCCTTCTTCGCCTTCTGCCGTGCAACCTCGATCATTCCCGGAGCAATGTCAAAGCCCGTCATCTCCATCCCCTCGCGGGTCAGCAGATCGCACATCGCCCCTGTGCCGCAGCACACATCCAGAACGCGCTTAGGGTGGACGTCCTGATTGGCAAGCAGCAGCATGTAATAGCCCACCCACATGCGATAAGGCACGGTCTTCATCAGCTCGTCGTAATGGGGCGCGACGGGGCCAAAGCTCTGCACGGCGCTTAAGGTACCCGTTCAACCTGATCTTTCGTGCCAGAACACGCACACAAATTGTCGCTTGCGTTGCAACGCTTGGCGGCCTTCCAGCGGCCAATTGTCGATTTCTGCTTACCCCGGAGGGGTGATAGAACATGCTTGACACGTTTGCACCCCGGATTTGCGGTAACAGAACATGCTTGCCACGTTTGCCCCCGGATTTGCGGTAACAGAACATGCTTGACACGTTTGCACCCCGGATTTGCGGTAACAGAACATGCTTGCCACATTTGGCACCCCGGATTTGCGGTAACTGAACATGCTTGACACGTTTGCACCCCGGATTTGCGGTAACAGAACATGCTTGACACGTTTGCACCCCGGTGGGGTGACAGAGAATCGCCCGGGGTCGAAGACCCCGGGTCTCGTGATAAAGTCGAAAGCACCCTGGAAGGGTGCCAGATGT
>JBBQMJ010000168.1:0-7037 GCA_038328815.1 Fimbriimonadales bacterium
TAGCCACATGCAGGCGAAAATGACGGCGATAAATCCGTTGACCGTCTGCGCAAACGGATAGGTAAAGAGGGTCCATGGCGCACGGACGAGGTTAGCGGGCGTGAAAACTAGGACATCGAGGATCGATCCTTTCGTGAACCAGGAGAGAAGAAATCCCGCCGCTAGCCCAAGCGTGATCGCGACGGTCGCCGGTGCTCCGTGCTGTCGCGCTTTCCTCTGCATATCCTCGAAAAAGCTCATGTTCTAATTTGTCGTCGGGTCAAACGTCCTCTTTCTTCAACGAAGAAAAGACGCCCACCGTATGACAATGGGTCCAAAGGCGGTCAAACTTCAATTTCGGGGACCATGAACATTGCGATACTACGTTATTGATCTGCAAGGCGCCCAATATGGTCCTGCGGATATCGGCATGCTCAATGAGTGGGCCGGGCAGGGGCGTATTGTTCCAACTACTACGCTGGTCGAGGAAGCGACGGGACGTCGCCTTATGGCTGCGAACGTTCCCGGCTTAGCCCTAATGAACCCGCCCGGCCCGGGCACCACGAGCGGCGGACCGTTTGCACCTTCGAACGCTTCATACGGAAGCGGCCCTTTCGGAAGGGCGCAAGACGGTTCCTACGAGGCGAACACTTCCTTCATGCTCTCCGGCATCAGCGTGGTGTTATGCGCGTGCCTCCCATGCATCGGATTCGTGCCCGCCGGAATTGCGGTCTTCTATGGCGTCACCGCCTCACGGAAAGGCGCTCGGTTGGGTTCTAGCGCCGTTGCCGTTGCTATCTTGGCGCTCGTTATCCAGCTTGCAGGAAGCATCTTGGGACCCCTCTTACTGCGCGGGTTAGTTGGAGGCTAGAGAAGCGTTGACGCTCGTGAAACACGCAATCGATTCAGCGCGCTTTGATACTCAGATAGCTCGAAATAGCTGCGCGTCGGATTTGTCCTCGAGTTTGTTCGGACCTCGGCGCAGAGCGTCTCATTTCCGGTGACCAGCTGGCAGGAGCCATTTGCGCCCGAGAGCTGCACCTTATGGCCTCTGACAGGATCCATCAATATATCGAGGGAACATTGGAGGCTGAATAGAGGCATCCCGCCACCAATGGCGGCGTTGCAGAACTCAACAAGGCATTCGCCCGAATTCAAGAGGGTCACCTCAAGCCAGACCGGTTGCCCGTCCTCATCCTCCACGTGCGCGCACAGCTTCAAATTCTCGATCAAGTGATTGCCAGCCTTAAAAATAAATCCAAACGTACTCACTGAGTCTAACACGGGAATTTCGTTGCGCCCAATCGAGCTTCGAAATTAAGCCCGTGAAAAGTGAAAAGTGAAGGGTGAACGGGTTGGAAGCGACCCTGGCTTTCCGGCCCGTCACTCGTCGAACACCGTAGAATGGGATTTGTGGAAAGCCAGAACCTGCTCGAAGAAGCCATCGCTTTTCTTCAAACGGACGTCAAGCCGCGCGCCCAAGAGATCGATCAAAGCGTTTATGCATTGCAAATCGCGCTTACGGGAATGGCTGAACGTGGGTTCCTGGCTATGCGTCGCCCCACGGAATACGGCGGCCCGAATATGCCTGAGCTGGACTTTCGGCGGTTTCAAGAAGAGGTTGCCAGGTGCTCTGGGTCCTTGTCCTTTCTCCAGACCCAACACCAGAGCGCTGTGTCCATCATTTCTAAAGGTGACAACGATGAGCTTAAGCGCGAGTACTTGCCAAAAATGGCTGACGGCGAAAAGCTGGTTGGAATCGGGTTTAGCCAGTTACGGAGGTCGGGGCCACCGATCATGCGTGCGGAAGAGACCGATGGAGGGTTCATCCTGGACGGCCATGTTCCTTGGGTCACCGGGTGGTCTTTCTATCCCGAATTTCTTGTAGGTTCGGCACTGCCCGATGGCCGTTCCGTTTTTGCCATTGTCCCGTTGGTGAAAGGTGACCGAATTGGGATTAGCGAGCCAATGAAACTTGCGGCTATGGAGTCGGCCCAAACGGTTACCGTCGATTTTTCGAGGTACTTCGTACCTTCGACACGCGTTTCTTCGATCGCTGCATCGGGCTGGATTCAAACGAATGACGAGATCACGGTGGCCCTTCAACGGCATTTCGCCCTTGGGTGTGCCCAGGCTGGACTGGACATTTTGAAGGAAGCAGCGGATAAAAAGGGCTTTGACTTTCTGGCCGAAGCTCATCAGATTTTAGCTGCAGAGTTGGCAATTTGCCGATCGGCGGTTTCATCCGAAAGCACTCAAGAGGCGGCCACTGCGACGCGGCTTGAGGCAAGGGCCTGGGCGATAGAGCTTTGTGTGCGATGCGCACATGCCGCCATTGCCGCTTCAAGCGGGGCGGCAAACTCGCTCAACCACCCCGCCCAGCGCGTCTATCGGGAGGCTCTGGTCTATACCGTGTCCGCCCAGACGGTTCCGATAATGGAAGCGACTCTTAAGCGGCTGACGCGATAGAGCTTGCCGGGGCCAAGCGCCAGATATGATTTGAGATAACCTTAGGATTCATGAACGAACTTGTCGCATGGTTTTATGTGGCGTTCATCGGCGTCCTCATTCCGTACGCCGTGATCAAGAAGACAATCAAAGCCGCGAAGAACAACGAAGTACTCGAGGTTCCAAAGCTAAAGCTTCAGATCAGCGCAATTCTGACCATCGCGTTCATCGGGGCATTCGGCATCTTTATCGGCATGGCCTTGGACATCGGGATTTTCCCGCCGTGGCAGCCAAAGCCCCTTGAGCCAGTCATCGGCAGCCTTTTTCTCGTTTTCTGGATCTTTGCCCGCACGATACTAGCGCCCTGGATAAAGAAAACGAGGTCCATTCCATCAAGGCTGATCCCGGTGAACTGGCTAGAGTTCGGACCCTGGGTGGGCGTGAGCCTTGCGGCGGGCATATTTGAGGAGATCGTTTACCGCGGCGTTCTGTTTGGAATCTTGCTGTGGCAATTCCATTCGCCGGTGATAGCTGCCACCCTAGCGTCAGTCATCTTTGCCCTAGGCCACGCGTCACAGGGCGTCCGCGCTGCGCTTTTCATCTTCGTTCTCGCCCTGTCACTCCATTGGGTCGTTTGGTATTCGGCGAGTCTTTACACGGCAATGATCGCGCACGCAGCCTATGACGCTCTCGTAGGAGTTCAGAGCATTCTTGCCGCCAAGCGGTTGGATTCCACGGGGCCACGGCCACCAGCTAGCCAAACGCAGTAGAATTCGTCCAGCATGCCAATCGCGCCAAGGATTACGGGCACATTCCTCGACGAGATCACACACGACATCCCGTCGCAGAACTGGGGGCCAGAGGAGTGGTGGCGCGAGTTTCAGCTTTATCGCCAAATCGGCATTGACACGGCTGTCATCATACGGGCTGGATACAAGAACCGCTGCATCTTTGACGCCAAGTCAATCCCTGGCTTGCTTCCCGTGCGCGAGGACCTGGCCAAGATGTTCCTCCAACTCGGCGAGGAGTTCGGGGTCGGAATCTACTTTGGCCTGCACGACTCGGGCACGTATTGGCACAGGGGCAGCTGGTGGAAGGAAGTCGAGCTCAACAAGGCGTTCATTGACGAAGTTGCCAAGCGTTACGGCCATCACAAGTCATTCGCTGGTTGGTACATCTGCCACGAGACGAGCAAGAACGACAACCACATCATCGAGCTATTCAACAACTTGGGCCGCTACTGCAAGTCGGCCATCGATAAACCGGTTCTGATTTCGCCTTACCCGCAGGGTTCAAAGCAGTTCGCCGCCGAAGCTGCCTTTACCCTTGAAGAATCCTTGGACCACTGGGACCGCATCTTTAAGGAGACGCAGGGCGCCTTTGACATTTGCGCCTTTCAAGACGGACAGATTCAGTACAGCGAACTGCCTGCCTTCCTCGTCGGAATCTCGGCGCTTGCGAAAAGGTATGGGGTGACGCAATGGTCGAACCTTGAAAGTTTTGACCGAGACATGCCAATCAAGTTCCCGCCGGCCGACTGGCGTTATTTGCGGTACAAGTTGGAAGCGGCCGCCGAGGTCGCCGAGAAGATTATCACCTTCGAATTTCCGCATTTCATGTCGCCTTACTCATGCTATCCCGCCGCGGGAAACCTCTTTCGCCGCTATGCGACGTTTGCCGGGCTAGAGGTCGAATCTGAGGATTAGGACAGTCGCCTGACCTAAAGGTGCCTGCTCAACGTCTCTTCCATCAAATGCGATGCCTTACTCGCAGGAGATTAGTCATGACAACCTTTTCAGTTCGATGGTCTGCAGCAGTCGCTACATTGGTAATCGTCTTCGCTGGAGGCTCGGCACTCCTCTATCAAACGGCCAGCGCCCAAGCGCCTGGACCGGCAGGCGGCCAGCTTCAGCCGCTGCTTCCACGCCAGCCTCAAGGTCCGCCCAATCGGCCACTTGGCGCCCCCCAAAACATCGCCATCATCAGCGATGAGAACAACCTATTTGTCGTTGAGGGCAACCGTGTTTTTAAGCTTAACAAAGGCGATCTATCTGTCATCGCGCAGACTGAGCTCAGGCCACCACAGCGGCCAGCGGCTCCTAAAGCGCCCTAGGTGCAGGTCAAGAGTCGAGGTTTAAGGAATATCTGACCTTTGGCCCTTCACCGTTAAGTCAAACTCCATCCAAGCGATTTCGCTATTAAAGGAGCAAAAGAAGATGAAGACGAAATTTTTCAATTGGGGTGGCCCAATCGCATTGGCGATGACGTTGAGCGGCGTGATGCTTGCTAACACCGCAGTTGCCCAAGGCGGCCAGCCCGACCAGATGGAAACACGGGGACGAGGAATCGGCGATCCAATGCAAGGACCGCCACCTCGCCAAATGATGCCGCCACCTGCGCCCGCCGTGCTCAGTGACGGCCCGCATCTATTTCTTGTCCAGGGTATGCAGGTCTTCAAACTGCTGAAGTCCGACCTTTCGATTGTCGCCCAAGGTCAGCTCATGGGACCGGCACGTCGAGCGGCAGCGCTTGAGCCTGCATCGACCAGGAGCAGCAACGCTCCAAGTCGCGCTATCGGGCTAGGGGTTGTTCAAAATCACGGTCCTGCTGATCCACCCCCGCCCGACCGCGGCGGAATGATGGGCGCGCCGCCGTTTGTCCTTGTCGCCGACGATACGTATCTTTACATCTTCGCAGGCATGCACGTCTGGAAACTGAGCAAGCACGATCTGAGCATCGTTGCCCAATCCGAGCTTGGAGCGCCCGCACGTCAAATGGCCGATCAGATCGCACCAGCGCGGGGTCACTAGACCAGGATTTGCCTGTTTGCCTGTAAGATATCTCCTCATAAGCGAGGCTTATGAGGAGATATCGGATGTTATCGAATTTGAGATGGCCAGGTTTGGCCGCATTGATCGGCGTATCGTTTCTCGCAGGCACCTTCCTCAGCTACCGCACGGCGAGCGCTCAGATAAGAAACGGAAACGGGGTGGTGCATGGTGTTGGAGATCCAAATGGCGTGAAACACGTGATCGGAGGTACCGGTCTCGGTACGAGCGTTAATGGCGGCGTGATCACGCCGGTTGGCAATGGCGCAGCCGATTCAAACTTCAATCCTGCAACCCCTGTCCTTTACGCTGAAGGCGGCTATATCTATGTTTTCCAGGGCAACCACGCATTCAAGGTCAGTAAGGTGGATCTAAGCGTTGCCTACCAAGCGGAGTTCAAAATCCTCCCAACCCAGCAGGTTAAGCTGGTCGGCCGCTAACCTAAATCGGACTAAAAAGCCCCCAAAAGTGTCATAACCAATAGTTAAGGCTGGTCATGAGTGACGAGCGCGCCTTTTTCCGTGCGCCCGCTCCTGCCGCCGAACGAGTTCTGGAGGATTTCCGAAATGTCTGTGCTACACGCAAAAAATAGAGAGCAAGGGCCCGCGAGCCAGCTTAAAAAACTTCGCAAAGATGGCTACGTGCCAATGGCTCTCATCGATAGCGGCCATACCATCGTGCTGATTCAGGCCAAGGCCAAAGAGGCACGCGCTGCGATCGCAAGCGCCGGCGGCGTTGGACGCCTTCGCCTCCAAATTGAAGGCGAAAAGAAGGAGCGAGACGTTCTTGTCAAGCAGATCAGCCAAGACACGCTCAGCCACGAGATGCTAACGGTGACCTTGGCCGAAGTCAACAAGGATGAGAAGATCAAGGTTGACGTCGAAATCGTTCCCGTCGGTGTTCCAACTGCGGTTGCCGATGGTGCCGCTAACCTAACGCAGCCCACATCGCACATCAAAGTCCGCGGCAAGCTGGCCGACATTCCAGAAAAGATCGAAGTCGATGTTTCTGCCATGGACCTCCAGCATGCAATCACTGCGCACGAACTGGTGCTCCCTGAAGGTGTTGAGCTAATCAGTTCCGGCGACGCAGCAATATTCAGCGTGCAACTTCTTAGAGCCGCTCATGACGCAGTTGAAGAAGCTCTTGCAGAAGAGTCGACAGCAGAGGCTCCGGCCGAAGAGTAGTTCCCACTTGGAGGAGAGGTTGCCTCTCCTCCATTTCCATGAGAGCCCTGTCGTGGGCCTTCTGATATACTGCGCCCCGTGGGTAAGGCGCAAGACAAAGTTTCAGCGCCCAAGAAGGGCAAACCCAAATACCCCTGGCTGCTGCTACTGCTGTTTATTGCCAGCATCTATCTCTTCTGGATTCTGCCCATTCAGCTAGGCCCACGTCCCGTCCACGTTGAATTTGCCGAGGGGAGGAACGGACGATGAAAGTCGGTCTTATTGGCTATGGCCAAAGCGGTCGAAGCACTTTGTATCGGGCGGCTGCGCACGGGCTAGCCAAAGGCGACGTCACCGCGGTTCCAGTACCCGACGAACGCTTCGATACAATCGTCGCCCAAGTAAAGCCCAAGAAGATCACCCCCGCGACCGTGATTCTTCACGACGATTTGGAGGGCACTTCGGGCGACGGAAAGGCTTTCTCTTTGCGCCTCATTGAGTCGGCCAAAAAGATGGATGTATTACTTCATCCCGTTCGCGGCTTTGAGAATCCGGTATCCCCTTACTTCGCTTCCATCGACCCTTTGCGAGATCAGGAATCGCTTGACGTTGAGCT
>JBBQMJ010000169.1:0-7012 GCA_038328815.1 Fimbriimonadales bacterium
AGGTATTAGTGCATGAAGCTGTGGATTTAATAAACAAGCATAAGGTGGGAGAGAAATCTAAGTGATGAAAAAGACTTTGGCATTGGTTGTTGTGGCGGTGGGATTGGTCGTCGTTGGTTGTAACAAGGGCGGATCGGCCTATCAGCCGAAGCCTCCTGCGAAGGTGGACGAGTTCCGCCCAATAGAGGGCCCGGATCAGAACCTGGTGCCGTTTCAAGAGGGCAACCAGTGGACCTACACAGCCAAGCTGACCCAGACCAACGGCAGGCAACAGCAGTCTTCTGCTCCGCTGGAACAGACGTTCAAAATTACCAAGGTCGAGAAGACGCCGGCTGGAACCGAGGCGACTTTTGAGGTGACTTTGAACGGCAAGGTCAGCGACCATCAGGTCTGGTTGGCCAACGACAAGGGCATCTTTCAGGTGTCTATCGGCTTAATTCCAAAGGCCTTCTCTACTCCGCAGCCGATCATCGTGTTCCCCGCGGACCCGAATAAGACTTTCAAATGGGATGGCACTGGACCGATGCCAAATGGCCAGAGCGGCAAGAACTCGATTGAGAGCAAGATCTTTGGTTTGCAAGAGGTCGACACCGAGGCCGGCCGAGTCAAGGCCATAGCTGTCAACAGCTCGACGACCTTCGCGACTCCGAAAGGTTCAGGCAAGGCCGATAGTACGATCTGGTTGGCGCCAGGAATTGGAATTGCGCGCTACACACAGCAGGCTACGAGCGGAAACGCTTCCGCAAAGCTCTTGCTGGAGCTCAAGAGCCATTCCCTCAAAAAGTGACATGAACCATCGGAAGCATTTCCTTCTCGCCTTATCCCTGTCCCTAGTCTGTGGGTGCAGCCCCAAACCGGCTGCGCCCGCAGAGCCGGCGACGGCCCCCAAACAAGCGGCGGAAGCGGCTGTTGAGAAAGTTGCTTCAGCAGGGACCAACGCTAAAGGTGCGATAACACCCGAAACTCCAGAGGCAAAGTTAGGAAATCCATCTGATATTCCGGCGAGCCTCAAGAGTGATGCTTTCGAATACTTTGGCCTTGGCAACGACAAATCGGTCGACTACGAGGTCAGAACGGAAGGTCAGTCGGAAATTGGCACCGGTTCGGCCAAGAATGCATTCGTGGGGATGAAGGACGGCGTAGCGGAATTCATTACGACGCGCACTGGAGCCTTGGAGCAGTTTGGGGCGACGGATCATGTGACGAGTGAGTCAGATGGGGTTTACACAACCTCGACAAGTGCCGGAACTTTGGGCGGCAAGCACCTGGAGCTGCCAGTCAAATTGACACCCGGTTCAAAGTGGAGCGCCACCACAACACTTACCACCCCGCAAGGAAAGTCCTTTCGGGATGACGACCAATGTGTAGTCAAGGGGACAGAGCACGTTCAAGTACCCGGAGGCTCTTATGAAGCATTGCGAGTCGATTCCACCGGCACCGCTGTCATAGAAGGGCAAAAAGCGCGTACAGAGAGTAGATATTGGTTCGTTAAAGGAAAGGGCTTTGTGAAATTTGTGAGCAAAATCATTCCTACAAAGGGCAAATCACTGACGATCACGCTCACCGAGAGCAAGACTGGTTCCAGCAAATGACCTTATGCACTCCGTTCCTTGCCCTCGTCGCCGTTTCAGCCTCTTCGACTTTGCCAATGGCCTTAAAACAGGTGTCCGCGGCAGATTTCTTCCCGCTTACGGACGGGTTCAGAGCGTCCTACACAAGGTCCACCCCGCTCCTTACAAAGGTTGACCAGCAGGTCGGGACGGCAGTGCCTCTCGGCGATGGCGTGGCCACACCAGTTGCTACTTACCGAGACGGAAAGAAGGTGGAGGAAGTTTTTTACCGGGCCGTCAACGACGAAATCCAAATCGTCGCTTACGACGCAAAACATATCTTGCCAGAACCGAGAACGTTCATTAAGGTCGGCCCTGGGAAGTCGCACTGGGAATTTAAGGGTACGACCGTATTTGTCAAGGAAAGCGTACCGATTGAGATTAAAGGCGAAAGCCATTCCGGCGGTACGAGGAAGGTCCTCGGAAAATTGGTAGAGACGCTGATTGTGACCCTGGACGCCACCGTTGGAAAGCCGGGCGTTGATGCCTACTCTGACCACCAAGAGATCATCTTCGGTAAAGGGATCGGGATCGTTCAACTCGACGAGACGGTCATCGTTGAAGGTCAGAAGCACACACAACAGATGAAACTCACCGGATTTGAGCAAGGCGGGAAGCTTTGAAGTACTGCATTGCCGGAGTGTTCATTTTCTCCGTGATCCTTGGTTGCCGAACCATGGCCCATAAACCAAGTTTTAGCAGTTCTGGCGACGGCGCGAGCGTTACGATGAGCGAGCTTGTTCCGGATGCGAGCCCTGGCACGAAGGCGATTCTTGTCCTTGGCGGGGTTCGCGCGCCCGTCGAAGTTGTGCGGACAAGAACCGGAGACGAGCTAACGCTGGACTTGAAGGGACACGGTGAGAGTTTTGAGACAGAAGCCTATTCGGTAATGCCTACTGAATTTGGGCTTAGTAACGCTGGCGGAGAACTCTTTACGCCGGCAATTCCCTTGCTCAAATCGCCGATGAAAGTCGGAGATACGTGGTCCTGGAAGGGATCCATGATGAGTGGAATCAGTCGCCCTGCCGAAGCGAGCGTTTCCTGCAAGGTCGACAAAGTTTACACAGAGCAGGGTCTTCAGGAAGATGCGCTCATGGTTGAGGTCAAGCTCAAGATGGATAGCGGGACTAAAGCTCCCGCGGAGCGACGTCTTGCTTATTGGTTTGTGAAAGGCAAAGGCGTTTTGAAGCGTGAAATCGGCAGCGGATCAACCCGGCTGCCAGACGATGGAAAATGAGCGTAATGGCCGGTGCTGCGCGCGCCCCCGCGACAGAACATAAGATAAAGGGTCTTCGGATCGACTGGCTCCTCGTCTTATCGGCCGCAATCCTGATGCTCGTTGGCCTCATGTCCCTCTACAGCGAGGGCTGGCACAAGGAGCACGGTGGCAATTTTGGCAAGCAGGTGTTTAACGTTGTCGTTGGCATCGTGCCCTTCGCCTTTTTCCTCCTCGTTCATCCCAAGATGTTCAAGAAGTATTCACACGCCATATACATCGTGAATGTCTTCATGCTCGCGATCGTTTTGACCCGGCTTGGATTTCACGAAATGGGGGCGCAAAGGTGGATCACCCTCGGCCCAATCCGCTTTGAACCTAGTGAACTGGCAAAGCTATTTACCGTTTTCACGCTTGCGAGTTTCTTTGCTGATCGGCAAGATTCGATTCGCAAGTTCTCGACTTTCGGCTTGTCATTCCTGCACGTAGCCGTTCCAGCAGCCCTAATCTTCAAACAGCCTCATTTAGGCGCCGCACTCGTCATGCTTGCCATCTGGCTCGCTATGTCGATCACAGCAGAAGTTCCGATGCAGTTCATAGTTGGCTTCGTCGCCATTGCTTTGGTGCTGTTTGGGTTTATTTGGGCGACGCCGGGCGTCCTAAACGACTACCAGCGCAAGCGAGTGGAAGGCTTGCTTCAAAAGAATGACAAGGACAGCGGGTACCAAACGTTGCGATCCGAAATCGCTTTTGGCGCGGGGGGAGTTTCAGGAGAAGGATTCCTTCGCGGTGAGCAAAAACAGGCCCGATTTATTCCGGAGCAGCATAACGACTTCATTTTCACAGTAGTTGGCGAAGAAGGCGGCTTGATAGGCTGCTCCTTGGTGCTCCTCGCCTACGGCTTCTTCTTCTTCCGGGTTTGGCTTGTGATGCTGGACGCTACCGACCCCTATTATAAGATGTTGATTGCAGGCCTCATCGGGATGCTGGCGTTTCACATGACTGTGAACTTGGGCATGATCTTGCAACTGCTTCCAGTCGTAGGTCTGTGGCTGCCGTTTCTTAGTTATGGAGGGACGGCTATGTGGCTTTGCATGTCTTGCGTTGCCCTTTTGCTGAACATACGTCGCCACGAGCGGCCGGTCTTGTTCTCCTGACCTTGAAGAGCGCCGACCTGGCGGCGCACTTACGAGAATTTGGCGCTGTGTTGTTGCTGACACGGGAGCGTCGAACTTCGATTCGACCTTGCCAAGGTATCGTCGGCGGAGGTCCTAGGGCTAAGTCCACCCAAAAACGAACGTAACGGAGTTCGACCCCCCCGTCGCGGAGCGGCGGCAGATCTGGGCACTCAAGAGATTAAACCGGTGGCCTATCCGCATCCTTCCCGGTCCAGATTCCGTCAACCTGTTATAATCCCTCTGATAGCCAAGGATTGGCTGCAAGGAACAAACTCAGGATGAAGGTCAGCACACGGCCGACTGCTTCCAATAGGAAACGTCGCGTTGATGATTCGGGTTCGCATCGCGGATCTGACATTATCGGCGTCCTTTTGGTTGCTCTGGCGATCATTACCGCTCTCTCACTCGCTTTGGCCAATACAGGCTTTTTGGGCCAGACCCTTAGCACAGTTTTCCGGGCCCTTTTTGGCAGGGGGGCCGTTGGCGTACCCATCCTTTTGGGTGGTGTCGGGATGGCGGTCCTCAGCGGTAAACGCACGGTTGGCCTAGGGAGCCTTGCCTGGGGCTCGTCAATAATCTATTTCGCCATCCTCGGGTTAGTAGCCCGGGCTGGCCCGAGTCAGGACTTCTTTAACCCGACCCAAATCAATGAGACAGGCGGGATCTTCGGTGCAGTCATCGGTTGGTCCTTTGCGGCACTGCTAGGAAACGTTAGCTATGTCGGGCTGCTTGCCGTCGCCGCGGTCGGCCTAATTCTTTGCGGCAATACATCGATCAAGACCCTGGCCATGATCATGAAGAACCGCGCTTCGGAATCGCGCCCAACTTTGCGACGGCTTCCGACAGATCGTACCGGGCGTCCATTTCGCCATGCCCTTGCTGAAACTGAGGAACCTGAGGAGAAGCAGGAAGAGACAAAGCGGGCGCGAATTGCCCCGGTCTTCAAGAACGCCACCCAGGTTTCTGAAGGCGTGACGTTGGATTCGCGCACTTCGAAGGAAGGATATGAACTTCCGCCTTTGACCCTTTTGCAGGAACCCGCAGCCAAACCCAAGCGAAGCCAGCAGGAGATGCAGCAGAACATCGAAACGTTGGAAAGCACGCTCGAAGAATTCGGCATCGATGCGAATGTCGTCGAGGTGGCAACTGGCCCCACGGTCACCCGCTACGAGATTCAGCTTGGGCCGGGCATTCGCGTTGCAAGAATTACGGCTCTGGCCGACAACGTCGCAATGAACCTGGCTGCAACGCACGTCCGTGTTGAAGCGCCAATTCCAGGCAAGGCGGCAATTGGCGTCGAGGTTCCGAACACGTCGCCAACACAAGTCAGCCTAAGAGAGGTCTGTGACTCGCGCGAGTTCAAAGATCACCCTTCCAGGCTCTGTGTCGCTCTAGGGCAGGACGTTAGCGGCGTCAACAAGTACGCGGACCTAACCAAGATGCCGCACCTCTTGATCTGCGGCGCGACAAACTCCGGAAAATCTATCGGCCTCGCAACGATCATTACCAGCCTCCTAATGCGCAATACGCCGAAGGATTTGAGGCTCGTCATGATCGACCCCAAGCGGGTCGAACTAGCGCTCTTCGATCAGGTCCCGCATCTGATGTGCCCAGTTATCAAGGACGTCAAGGAAGCGCCGGGCGTGCTGCGCGCTGTTTGGCGTGAGATGGACCGACGATATGACGTCTTCTCCAACGAAGGCGTCCGCAATATCGAAGGCTGGAACAATAAAGCTAGCTTCCAAGACCGTATGCCCTATATCGTGGTGGTCATCGACGAGCTTGCTGATCTCATGATCCAGGCCGCTGCCGAAGTTGAGACGTCAATTTGCCGTTTGGCTCAACTCGCCCGTGCGACCGGTATCCACCTTGTAATCGCAACCCAACGGCCCTCTGTGGACGTCATCACCGGCACTATCAAAGCTAATATCGCCTCCAGAATCGCGTTCACGGTGTCGTCGCAGATCGACTCCCGAACGATCCTTGATCAGAAGGGCGCTGAATCGCTCATCGGTCGAGGTGACATGCTGTTCCTGCCCATTGACGCTTCAAAGCCCTTGCGAATCCAAGGTTGCTATGTAGGGGAGAAGGAGATCGAGGCAGTCTGCGGCTTCTGGCGCGCCCAAGAAAAGCCAGCCTACGTACTTGAGCCGGTCCAAATTGAAGCGCATGATTCGAAGAAGGAAGGCGGCGATTTTGGTGATCAGGTCGATCCCCTCTGGGAGGAGGCGGTGCGATGGGTTGCCGATCGGGGGCAGGCTTCGACTTCCATGCTTCAGCGCAAGTTCTCAATCGGCTTCCAACGCGCCTCTCGATTGCTCGATCAGATGGAAGAGCGGCAGATTGTCGGCCCCCGCGACGGCCCTCGACCTCGAGAGGTCTTGGTCAGCCCAATGGACGTCGACGCGCTTTTCGGCGGGCAGCTCTATGGAGACACTGGCTGGATTGAAGACGCCGAGTAGATTGCCTTCCGTACATTGATTTGGTGGTAAACCAAGTCAATGTTAGCGATTTCTCTTTTTCTTGCCCTGACCGCTCCGCACGAGCATATTGAGGTCGCTCGACTCAAGGCCACGATCGAGAAATTGGCGTTGTTTAACACCCGAAACACGAACACTCCTGACCTGGGTGAGGCGGCTGTCTGGATTGCTGGCGAGTTTGGCAAAATCCCCGGCCTAAAGGTCGAGATCATGCATTATCCAATTGCCAAAGCGAATCGGATCCCCAAAGATGTTGACGCCGTGCAAGTCATCGCGACTCTCCCCGGAGATACCGACCACCGAATCATTATCAGCAGACACTTTGATACGATTAACCTGGGCGCTGATCCCTTTACTGCTCGCGCTCCTGGGGCCGATGATAACGCAAGCGGCGTGGCCGCGACGTTAGAGTGCGCCCGTGTCCTGTCCACGCAACATCACAGAAACACCATTGTCTTCGCAACGTTTAGCGGAGAAGAGCAGGGACTATACGGCTCGAGGGCGTTGGCTGAGCGGGCAAAGTCAGAA
>JBBQMJ010000170.1:0-6996 GCA_038328815.1 Fimbriimonadales bacterium
TGTACCGTCCACCATTCAACTTTACGGTTAAGCTTGACAACTGAGCGGAGGCGTGCAAGAATGGTTGTGAATTGCGCACGCGAGTCGTTGAACTCGCAGAGGGTGGATATGTCTAGGACGAGAAAAATGTTACATAAGCTCGCCGCGTTAGCGGGGCTTTTGACGCTGAGCTTGAGTGCGACAGCGCTTGATTCCGATGCGACGATTACGATCAATCGAGCGCTTAATAGTCCAACGCTCACGATTCGGTACACAGGCGCAACTGCGTCTCTTGCCGAGTTAATGATCAACGGCGAAAGCTATGGCACACGCGTCCTCAATGATTCCATCACGTCCGGCGAAACCAATTTCACCCTTGGAATGACCGTGCTCAACGAAGGCGAGAATCAAATTGAAGTACGCCTGTTTGACAAGAATGGCTCTCTCGTCGGCACCCAGCAGACCACCGTCATGGCAAACAAGTCGAAACTTGCCGACGTGTTCATTTCCTCACCGAAGGTAGGTCAGACCCTCCAAGGACCGGTTGAACTCAAGGTTGGATTCGGCAGAGAGCTCAAGAATAGCTATGTGAGCTTCTTTGTGGACAACCAGTTCAAGCTGATGACCAACTTCCCGCCTTACAACTATATGTGGGACACCATGCGGGAGAACAACGGCTGGCACGAAGTTGAGGCTTGGGTTGTTGATGACACGAGTGCAACGTTTAAGACAAAGAAGGTTCGAATCTTTGTCAACAATCCTGGTGGCCACACGAACCGAATTTTCACGAAGCCGACGACTCCGGTTAAGCCAACCGCTCAGCCAATGACACTTCAACCATCTGCCAACCCTGGAGTTGCCGCTAAAGCTGGAGGAGAAGCCGGGCTGAGACCGACTGCAATCTTTACGGCAGGAGCTTCAAGTGAACTCTTGACTCCCTCCGTTCCTTCAATTTACGGAGATGTTATGGCCAACCCTGCAAGCATAGGCGTAACGGTTGGCGCGATGAGCTATCTAAAACCGAGTTCCCTGCAGCCGGTGGTTGCCACCGGTTCGCGAAACTTGACTCCCACGGGGACGCGAGTTGCAGAACCGATTTCGGCACCGGTAGTTCTGAAGACGATTGCTAATCCTGGGTTGCCCCCAGTATCAGTTACGGCACCTGGCGGCGTTAAGATGTCGACGCAGCCGGTCGCAACGAAGCTCGATCAGCCCGTGGTCGTTACCCCCAAGGCGACCGCCATAGTTATGGTAGCTGTTGCGAAGCCAATGATCACAAAGTCTTCTGCGACGGCGAATACACAGCCTGTGGCAGTAAAGTCGACTGGAACTCCGGCTGTCCGCCCAGTAATCGTGTCCGGGCAGCCTCTAACTCCCAGGGCCGTCAGTATCTCGAAGCCAGCATTAGCGACTCCAGTCGTCAAGGTTTCGAAAACTGTCACCACTCTTATTAAGGTTCAGCCAGGGTTCAGAATCCCCCACAAAGGCAATTACGCGGTAGTCATGGACGGCAAGCTTGTTGAGTTCGACGTTCAGCCCAGAGTTGACGATGGCGTTCCGATGACGCCGTTCCGTCACCTAGTTGAGAAGCGTGGCGGCACAGTCAACTGGGAGAACGACAGCAAGTCGGTCACGGCCAATGCCGACGGGCGGTCGATCATGTTGCAGATCGGAACGAAGATCGCAACAATTGACAACGCGAAGGTTGAGATGGAACTTGCTCCTTATCTCGATAAGAACCGAACGATTGTTCCTCTCAGCTTCATGCGAGATTCTCTCCACGTGAACATTGAGTACGATCGAGCCACTAACCACGTGCTTATCACAAGCATCAAGAACTAGCCGATCTACTGTTTTAGGCTTAGAGAAGGGTGCGCCTTTAAGTGGCGCGCCCTTCTTTTGCATCAAGAACTAGCTTCAACCTGCCGATTAAATAACAGGCAAGGATTTTCCTGGCATTATCGTCGGGATTGATCACACGGAAAAGTGAGAGGCTGAACTTGGACGCACACAACATTTCGGATAAAAGACGCGACGTACGGTATGAGATTCTGGATTACGCCATGGTGTACGACAGCGGCGAATCCGAGCCCGTACGGTGTGTGATTGTCGATATTGGCCTCGGGGGCCTTCAACTGCGTTCAAGAGCCGAGCTTTCCGTTGGTGGGACGTGCCTGATGAATATCGGCAATCTGGACACGTCGCCAATTCGCATTCGCGGCGAAGTCCGTCACTCTCAAAAAGTCAAAGGATCGGAACTCTATGCGAGCGGAATTCGATTCATTCCAGAGTCTCCTGAAGAAAGAACGACCGTTGCCAGTTATGTTCATTCGGTGTTTCAACGCCAGGCTGACTTGCTATTTCCCTAATTTTTGCACTGCTTCCGCCCATAAGACCTTGACTTCCGCTTGGATAGTGGCCCTTACACGGGCAATAATGGACAAGCATGAACAAGGCCGGAGGAGACGGAAAGGAACGCCTGCTGGAAGCGGCTCGCGCGGCATTTGCTTCTGAGGCCTACGGCCAAGTTGGAATTGCGCAAATCTTGGAAGGCGCTAGAGTTCAGGCGCCGACACTTTATCACCACTACGGCGACAAGGAGGGCCTATACCTTGAGTGGGCTTGTTCCGAGCTCGCCACAGTCGAAAAACTCCTAGCATCCTCCTCAGAGTCAGCGATCGACGCTTCGAGTTCCCTCCGTGAATTCGCCATCGTCCTGTCACAACAGCTTACATTTGACTTACGACAATTGCTGCGCGACGCAGAGCGGCTTCAAAGACCGGAAAGTCGGGAGCGCGTCACCGCCGCCTATCTCCAAGCTGTATACAACCCGCTATATGTAATTATTGTGCGCGGCATAAGTCGCGGCGAGATTCGGCCGGAACCTATTGGTTTGCTAGCTGAAACCTTTATCGCCGGATCACTTGCCTTGGGCAAGCATGGATGGCGATCTTCTGAGAGCTCCTCCGAAGGGTCAACTTGGTGGACACGCATTTTCCTCCAAGGTTGCAGCATGCCGGAAGCCTTCGCACTCTGACTTCCTTATGCTAAAATTGGAAGTCCATTTTGAGGTGATTTAAGACTGTGCCGTATGTAGTTACCGAGCCGTGCATCGGCGTTAAAGATAAGTCGTGCATGACTGTATGCCCTGTTGATTGCATTTACGAAGGTAACGACATGGTCTATATCCACCCCGACGAATGCATCGACTGCGGTCTTTGCGAGCCGGAGTGCCCGGTAACGGCCATCTTTGTGGACACTGATGTGCCCTCAAACTGGAAGGACTTCATCGAGAAGAACCGAATCGAGTCTAAGAAACTTGCGGAAGGCAAGTAGCGCTTTAGGCTGCAGAGTAGAACTCGAAAAGGTTATTCCAACGGGCTGTCTCGAGCCTCCCCATTGGTTCGAGTAGGATGCCCAATCGGAAGGCGCCTTCAATATTTCCGTCGGGTTTGCAATATCGAACCTCGCCGACACACTTCACAACTCCCTGATCAGTATCAATGTGCAGGTTGAGCTTGGCGCCGCGTGGGATCGAGTAAGGCGTGACGATCCCACAGCCTGCCAGCGAAACATCGTTTAGGCTAAATGGAGTATCAACGCCGTTATAATTGAAAGCCCCACCCAACCCCTCGATGCGAAGCCTTGCGCGTTCGCGGGATGGCATATAGCGGACTTGCTCTTGGATTTTGAGGGATATATCGTCGCTGTTTTGGCTCTTTAACTCTGCGTTGAACATGGCGCTCCGGTCCGTACCATGCAACTCGACGCTAAACATATCGCCATATGCCAAGGCAGTTTTCGTGGAGAGCAGAACTAAGAGTTCCTGCGGAGAAAAGTCTTTTACCCAACCGGCGAAGAACTTAGCATCCTTCAGGCGCTGCAATCTGCAGCGCGTGTTTATGAACGGTGACCTAACATCACTGCTATCTTCCACTATAATTCTCCTTCCATAATCCTGGCAAAAACTATCATGCCGCGTCCATCACTTTCGCCCATGCCACGACATCGACCCGGTTCATATTCTCAAATTGGAGCCCAGTTCGGTACATTGTCTGGATTTGCTTGTCTCGGTGGCAATGGCGTACTTGGCACTGCAAGTGGATGGTTCTCATCATTGCAGTCATAGAGAGACCAACGACTTCTCCGACTTCGTACGAGGTCGTCGTCAGAAGCCCAACGCCGTTCGCCGAAATGTCGCTGATGGAAACTTCTGTCTTTTCGGCGCCTCGAGTCAAAACGGCAGTTAGCGACTGAACCGCTTTTCGTGCCGGCTCTTTTGGTTCGACGTATTTCTTTTCGCTAACTAAGGCGAACTCAAAGGTGATGTACAGCGACGTTGAGTCTTCAGCCTCGGTTTCAGGTTCTAATGCAACCTGATCCTTCGCCCTACCTTTGACTTTTGCACATCGCGCCGTCTTGGGTTTTGGCGCGTTGGGTGTTGTCTTCTGAAGCGCGTTCATCGCATCGACGCCTTCGAGACGAGCAATGAAGATTAGATTCGCCTTATCGCCGTATAACTCGAAGAGGAAGGTATCGCCGATTTCGTAAGTGGAGAGCGTGCTACGAACCTCGAAATGGGGACTCGACAGGTCTTCGACCCACCCAGTAAAGAACTCTGAGTCGGACAAGCGCTGAAATCTAGTCCTCGTATTGATAAATTCGCGATCGTTACGGCGCATCTTGACCCTCCCTGGTCAAGAAGGATTATCGGCAATTGCACGAGGGCTCATTACCGGTTATTGCTTAGCAGGGGTTTTGTTGGCTGGCTAAGCTGCGTCCATCAATCTCGCCCAGGCTGCCGCATCAATCCGGGACATACTTCCGAATTCCAGGCCCGCGAAATAACTATCCTCGGTGCGAGGATCCTGGCGACATGATTTGACTTGGCATTCGAATTTCAAGCATCGCATCATTGTTGTGATAGAAAGGTCCACGACGTCGCCGATCTCAAGCATGGCGGGAACGAGTACTCCTGCGCCGCCGTGCGATACGTCGCTCACGTCCACCTCAAATCTTCCCGCCTTACAGACGAGCGTGCCCGTCAATTCGTGGACGGCCTTGCGGAATGATTCTTTTGGTGCAGTGTATGATTTTTGAGTCACCGCGCGAAATTCGAGGGTGATATCTGGAACGACCTTTATGTCGCTAACCGCGCCAAGAATTTGCTTGAGTTGCTCCATGCCATCCAGATTGGCAAGCATGCCATAGAACGTACACGTCGAAACCTCGCCCTGAAGTTCGAAATGGAATTCCTCCAGCAACGTGAACTTGGTGTCAGTCTGGCAGCGTATCGAGATATAGGGAAACTGAAAATCTTCCACCCAGCCTGAAAAAAGCTTGGAGTCTGAAAGCCGCTGAATATTGGCTTTGACATTGATGAAATCTCGATCGCTTATTTGCATACTAATCAAGGCGTTGCGGATAAATTATCGGTGTCACCCGAGGGCGCGCTTCGCGCTTAGCTGGCTTCAGAATGCTAATAATGCCGCAACAATCAAACGTAAGAAATGCGCAGGACCAATTCATCCTCGAATGGGAACGGATGAGCTCCAGTTGGGGCATCAATCGGACGATGGCGCAAATTCATGCCCTGCTTTTTGTGAGCGGCCAGCCTCTTGAGGTGAACGAGATCATTCAGCGACTGGGGATTAGTCGCGGAAACGCCAGCATGAACCTACGGGAGTTGATGGACTGGGGAATCGTCAAGCGATTTCGACGGCCAGGCGACCGTAAGGACACATACGTATCCGAAACCGAGCCTTGGGAGATGTTTATTAGGGTCGTCCGGGAACGCAAGAGGCGCGAAATTGATCCTACTGCCGATGCCATTCGGGAATGTCTATCAAAATTGCCTCCTTCGGACACGTCTGATGACGCCAATGTCCTACGGGCGCGCCTTGAAGGGCTTCTGGAGGTGTTCGATATTATCGACGCCGCTTACAGGCAAGTCTTTAGCAGCGAAGAAACCTTGAATGAATTGAAAGGCCTGGTAAAGCCTACACGTTCCACCCCATAGGAAGGCGGGTTTTAGCCAATTGCGGTTGGGGCGATGGGCTTTTCGATGGTATGTTGCCTAACAGATGGCGAAAGTGCCGCAGCAACTTAAGACGAACGGAGAGCTTAAGCGTACGCCGATTCCTGTGTTGGCGGTGCGCGATACGGTACATTTTCCGTTGGTTGTAAATACCCTCCATGTCGTACGCGATCCTTCGCTAAAAGCGGTGCGCAAAAGCCTTGATGGCGATCATTTTGTGCTGGTGCTGAGCCAGCTTGATATGTCAGTTGAGAATCCGGGGGTTGACGATCTTGCCCAGATCGGAACTGTCAGCGAAGTATTACAGGCTCTCCCCATGCCTGATGGAGGCTTGCGGGTGGTCCTGAGGGGTTTGCATCGGGCGAGAGCTGTGCATCTGACTCAGCGAACCGGCAGCTTTTGGTCGGAAACTGAGAGGCTAAGTGAAGTCTCTGGCGAAGACGACGTTGAATCGACCTCCATGATGCGTGTCGCACTGGAGACTTTCGACCGTGTGGTACATCTCAGCAAGAATGTGCCACCCGAGTCCATTCAGAGCGTTGCACATTCTGATAACCCTGGGGCGATGGCGGACGCAATCGCAAACCATCTTCCTCTGCAGCCGGGGCAAAAACAAGCGATTTTAGAGGAGATTTCAGCCATTGAACGGCTGCGTTCCATTTTGGTTCTCGTTAAGCGTGAGGAACAAGTTCTCAATCTTGGGGCCCAGATTCACCAGAAGGTTGAGAAAGAGCTTGGCGAAACGCAACGGGAGTTCTTCCTGCGTGAGCAACTTAAGGTCATTCAAGACGAACTTATGGAGCGCGAGGACCGGCTAGGCGAAACCGACGAATATCGCGAGAAGATTGACGCCACGAACATGCCACCCCATGCTTTCGATAAGGCTATTCAAGAATTGCGACGGCTTGACCGCACTCCGGCCGCCTCTCCCGAAGGCATGGTGGTTCGGAACTATTTGGATTGTATCGTGTCCCTTCCTT
>JBBQMJ010000171.1:0-6963 GCA_038328815.1 Fimbriimonadales bacterium
GAAGACACCCGCAGCCGCCATGAAGGACGCGGCGGTGCAGATCAATGCCGAGATCAAGAAGGCAGTTGCGCAAGATCCCATATTGGCCAAGCAGTACGCGGCTGCCTTTCAGGGTGGGTCTAAGTGAAGAGGCGGCTAACTCGGCTGGCGCCCCTTCCCTTCTTGCTGCCCAATTTGGTTGGGTTCATGGTGTTCACGGCGGGGCCGGTCGTGTTTTCCTTGGCCTCGAGCTTCACTAACTGGAATCTACAGCGTCCCGGGCAGACGAGCCTTATTGGTACGCAGAACTTCACGGAGATTTGGGGCGATCCCAAGTTCTGGCTCTCCTTCATCAACACCGTTTATTTGATGCTAGGGATTCCAGCGTCGATTGCCTTTTCACTTTGGCTGGCGATCCTTTTGAATCGAAAGATGAAGGGGAACGAGACGCTGAAGGCGCTGCTGTTCTTACCCAGCGTGACCAGTGGCGTTGCCATCATGATCCTTTGGAAGAACCTGTACAACCCGGATTTTGGGCCGATCAATGCTGCGATTGAGGGGTTCTTTCATTCGGTTGGATTCGGGAATATTCACGGTCCACAGTGGCTGTCTTCAACGCAGAATCCGCTTTCGTTGGATGTTGAGAAAGTCGGCCTGGCGCCGAAGCAGTTTGGTGTTGGCGCGCGCGATGCCTTGAACCTGCTTGGGATTTGGGCGGCGATCGGTGGCAGCAACATGTTGCTGTATTTGGCAGGTTTGGCCAACGTGCCAGAGGACCTGATTGAGGCGGCTCAGGTTGATGGGGCTGGGAAATGGGCTTGTTTCAGAAAGATCACCTGGCCCCAGCTTGCGCCGACGACGTTCTTCATCGTCGTGATGTCAATCATTGGCGGTCTGCAGGGTGGGTTTGAGACAGCGAGGGTCATGACCAATGGCGGGCCTTCGGGGACTACGACGACGATTGCCTATTACATCTATAACAAGGCGTTCGAGGCGTATCAGATCGGCTATGCGAGCGCCGTTTCCTGGCTGCTGTTCGCGATCATTTTGGTGTTCACGATTTTCAACTGGAAGTTTGGGCAGACGGAGGGCACGGTATGAGATCAAGCGTCAAAACCCAGCGCAATTGGACGCTGCTTTTCGTCTACATCATCCTCGGGCTGTTTTCCATTACGACCCTCATTCCCTTCCTTTGGATGTTCTTGACCAGTTTCAAGAGCCTGCAGGAGGTTGACAAGCCGGGCATCCTTCCCCACCAGTGGCACAAGGAGAACTATGGCGAGGTGTTCAAGCAGATACCGTTTTCGCAGTACTACTTGAACAGTTTCCTGGTCGCGGCGTGGGTGACGTTTTTGACTGTTGTGACGAGTGCGATGTCAGCCTTTGCGTTTGCGCGGATGACCTGGAAGGGTCGGGATCAGGTGTTCCTGATGTACCTGGCCACGATGATGGTTCCTGGCGTAGTGACCATGATCCCCAACTACGCGATTATCGTGAGGCTGCACTTACTCGATAGCTACACGGGGTTGATCGTGCCTGCCTCCTTTTCAGCGTTCGGGACCTTTTTGCTTCGCCAGTTCATGATCAGCATTCCTAAGGCATTGGACGAAGCGGCTTATTTGGATGGGGCGAGTCCTTGGCGGACGTTTTGGGACGTGATCATGCCGATTGCCAAGCCTGGCTTGGCGGCCCTTGGAATTCTGACGTTCTTGGGGAATTACGGCTCGTTCTATTGGCCGCTGATTTTGATCAAGTCGGACAGTTTGCGGACCCTGCCCATTGGGATGTTGAACTTTGACGGGAACTATGGCCGCCAGACGAACTTGATCATGGCAGCGGGCATGATGAGCCTCATTCCGCCGCTGTTGCTATTTCTGATCGGGCAGAAGCAGTTGCTGAAGGGGATTCAAATGGGCGCTGTGAAGGGTTAGGAAGTCAGAAAAGTGAACGACCCTACGGATTTATCCGAAGGGTCGCTTGCTTGAAATTTGGTGGACCGTGTAGGGCTCGAACCTACGACCCCCTGATTAAGAGTCAGCTGCTCTGCCAACAGAGCTAACGATCCAGAGCCGAAAAAGTATACCAAGTCGGGAGGGAGAATTCCATGCCGTTTTTGAATTTCGCCCAACTCTGGACGCCGGACTCCCGCTACGCCGGCACAACACATCCGGCGCCTACTGGTGGCAAGTTCGCGGTGGGCGGTGAACAGGCTCCGCGGTCATGAAGCATCAAAGCGTCCGGCACACTTCCGGACGCGGGCACAAACCAATCCCGCGACTACCCGCCTGCGAGCAAACACTGTGCCATGGGATGTCGGCACGACCCTGTCTCGCCACCACACTCGATCCCGATCACTAACGGGCCAGTAGACTCTTAGGGTGGCGAACAGGATTAGAGTGGCTTCAAATCAGGACACTGACGGCATCGTCCGCGTGCTGCGGACGGTTTTTGAGGAGTACGGGTTCACTTGGGACGGTGGCAATTATATGGCCGACATCTACGATGTCGAAAAGCACTACCTAAGCCTGGGCAATTTATTTTGGGTATCTGAAGGCGAGAACGGGATCAACGGGACGGTGGGTTTGGAGTTGTTCCCGCGGCTTGAGGGCGAGCCTGGGGAGATTCAAGTGTTCGGGGGGCGAGTGCGAGTTGGTGGGTGCGATTGTTCACTTGAGAGACTCTATGTCCACCCGGAGGCACGCCGCCAAGGGATTGGAACTCGGCTCTCGCAGCATTGCATTGAGCACGCTCGGGGTTTGGGACGAGCCCAGATGGAGATGTGGAGTGATAAACATTTCGGCGACGCCCATCGGCTTTACAAGAGTTTGGGCGCGAAAGTGGTGGGAGAGCGGATTTGCGATGATCCAGATGAGAGTCCCGAGTGGGGCCTTTGGTTAGCCCTTGAGTGACGTACCGGACACCCTCACCTCAGCGCCCGGAGGCGCAGGTCCTCTCCCGCGGAGCAGGCGAGGAGTTCGGATTTCATCCATTGGATTTCAAACTTGTCTATGGACTAGATCTCTCGAATATGAATGTCCTATGCAGTAAAAAGGGCCGGCCCTGAGCGGGCCGACCCATCATCCATTAAGGAATGAAACTTAGGGCTGCGGGGGCCTGTTGCCCTTTTTGTTGCGCAGTTCCTGCATGGCCTGCTTCATCAACGTCTGGTACTGCTTCTGCTGGTCAGGAGTGAGAATCGCCATGAGGCCATCGTGGTGCGCCTTGGTGATAGCCTTTAGCTTCTCGCGCAATGCGGTCCTGGCAGGATCATTCTTGTCTGTGGGATTGCCGCCGGCGCCCTTATTCTCCTTGCGAAAATCCTTGATTTCGCCCATCGTCTTCTTGTCGAGGGCCTTGATTTGGGTCTCCTGATCGGCAGTGAGGTTGAGCTGCTTCAGGATCTTTGCCTGGAGCTCCATCATTGCCTTTTGTCCACCGGCTTTGCGTTGGCCGGCTGGGCCGGCTTGAGCCGTTGGAGTTACGTTGCCGCCTGCGGGGCCAGCGCCTTGGGCCATCGATACGCATGTTAGGGTGGCACCGAGGCCGACGACGCTCAAAATCTTGATTAGCTTGTTCATTGTTTTCATCTACTCCGAGTCGAACCATGGCGCATAAACGAACGGGCTTGGAAAATGTTCAGTCTGTCAATTTTGGATTTTGGAACGGAAAGGGATGGGTTCTCACCGGAGTCACCCCCTCCCGGCCTGCGGCCACCCTCCCCGCGCAAGCGGTTGAGGGGTCTGGGGAAGGGACAGTTTTTAGTTTGGACACCCTCACCTCAGTTCGCATTCACTTAAAGTTCCTCTCCCGCGGAGCAGGCGAGGAGTTCAGAGGAAGGGACTGATTTGGTTCCGGAGCGGCCGCCTCCTTTCGCTCGACCGTAGTCGACCTATGGTTCCCCCGCCCCCTCCTCCGGGAGTCGTCACTAAGCAGGGGCACCTGGCGAAGATGTCCCTGACTCCTCAACGCCCTAACGCCTCAAGGCCCTAAACGGAAAAGCTCGTCGCTTCCGACTTCTGGACAAGTTCGCGGATGGCGGCGTCTCGGGAGTCGGCGAACTCCTTGGGCTTGCCGATGAAGGTAAGGCGGCCGTCATCGAGAAAGGCGATGCGATCTGCCGTACGGAAGACAGAGCTAACGTCGTGACTGACGAGAAGGCTGGTCATTCCCTGACTTTCACGAAGGTCCACGATGAGTTTGTCGATGGTGTAAGTCGTAATGGGATCGAGGCCGGTTGTTGGCTCGTCATAGAGCATGACTTTGGGATGCAGGGCGAGTGCCCTGGCAATGCCAATGCGCTTTTGCATTCCGCCGCTCAGTTCGCTTGTCAGGAGGTCTTCGGTGCCTTCCATCCCTACAAGGCCAAGCACTTCCTTGACCCGCTCTTCCCTCTCAGCGGGGCTTAGCTTGGTGCGCCTCTTTAGCCCGAAACGCACATTGTCGCCTACGTCCATAAAGTCAAAGAGGGCAGCGGCTTGGAACACCATGCCGAGTTGAGCTCGGGCGCCTTCGCCATCTTTCCGAGAGTCAATCCCCTGGACGTGCACTTCGCCTGATGTCGCCTCGATGAGTCCGCTGACGCACCGTAGGAGCGTGGTTTTACCGCCACCGCTACTGCCCATAATGGCAACGATTTCGCCTTGAGCTATGTCTAGGGATATGCCATCTAGGACAACCTTGGTGCCAAAGGATTTTCGCAGATTGACGATTGAGATAGCCGCTGTCGCGGCTGGACTACTCATCGGCATCGCCAGCAGACCTGCGTATTGTCGTGGGACTGACTTGAAATCTCTGGCTAAAGGCGCGACTGAAGTGGGCAAGTCCAGAAAAGCCTACCGAGGCGGCAATTGCGGAAACGGGCATGGTTTCATCAACAAGAAGCTTGCGGGCCTTCTCTAGCCTTACCGCCACCAGATACTTGTGAAACGGCTGTCCGGTTGCCTGTTTGAAAAGGAAGCGAAAATGGGAGGTGCTTAGTCCGAGTTGCTCCGCGACGGAGGCATCGGAAAGATCCTTCGCATAGTTACGCTCGACCAAATTCAAAGCGCGATCGACAAGACGAGCTGATGGCCCCATCTTCGGCCCAAATAATGGGCCTGAAATTCGAGCGACCATTTCCCGGGTTACGGTTGAAATGTCCTCAATGGTGGTCATTTTGTCGAGCAGGCGTGCGGCATCTAATTGGACCCGGTGCATCTCGCGGCTGCCACCCATTTCAAGTGTTCCGGCGGTGACTATGGCAAGAAAAGTTAAGGCCTGTCCGCGAGCCTCGTCAAGGTCGTTGCCGGATTCAATAGCGCTCATTAATTGATCTAGCGCCCTATTGAATCGTACGCGGTCCCCTACCCGCACGATTGCTGCAAGATCGCCAAGTGCAATTCCGCCGCTTGAAGCTTTGAAGGGGCAACCTGAGGCGCCCTCAAATTCAAAGAAGACGTCGAAGAAGACGAACGAGGCTGAAGTGCCGAGATCTTTGAAGCGCAGAGTATCTGCAATGAGGCTTTCGGGAAGATCGATGGTCATCCTATCGACGCGGCAGGGTTGGCCGCCGACAAGGGTTGTACCCAGAGTCGAAATACTGACCATCTCACCGGAGATATCTGGCCAGGGAGCGAGGTCCTGTGCATCGCGGTAGTGGCGACCATTAAGCAGATCAACGCGGTAGACGATCTCGCCTCCAGAAATCAGCTGAACTGTTGCACCCACGGCGCCAGGCGCAGAACTCTCACGGCCCGCATAAAGGGCCAGAATTCCTATCAGCGAAATCCGCTTTAAGTCGCCTTCCTTTTCCGGAATCGCCGCATCAAATGAGAAAGGGAGCGACCGAGCCGGATGCTCTCGGAAGGTGCCTCCATTTCCCTGCCAGGCTGGCTTGCCTTCGAGAGGCATATTTCTGGGTGCTTCTTTGGGCGTCCACCGTAAACCTTCGGTAGGTCGTGGCAGCTTGGCGGGAAGCATGCTTAGGAGCATGGATGTTCCGCTCTCCACTGAGCCTCTCCGACGCTGGTTTTGCTCTACCAATAGCTTCTCCCCTATGTTAGAGCCCGAATTGTTGGATCACGTTACTGCAGTTTCACCGTTGTGTGCGGCAAGTGTCCAAATAGGGACTCTCGTAAACCTTTAACCCTTGGACTGATTAGTTCTGCATCCTTCTGGAAATAGATGGGAACCCAGGCAGCGTCCTGAAGAATGAGAACTTCGGCCTGCTGATAGAGCTTTATACGCTCATCCTGGTCCATATCTGAGTCCGCTTGGGCGCAAAGCGCATCAACTTTCGGATTGCTGTAAAAAGTCTTGTTTTCGTTGCCCGTGGTGCTTAGGAGCAGACTGAGGAAGTTCTGAGGGTCCAAGTAGTCGGCGGCCCATCGCATGTGGAAGAAAACTTGCTTCTTTGCATTGTGTTTCTCGAGGTAGCTGCGCCACTCCATAGTTTTGAGGGTGACCTTCATTCCAAGGTTCTCGGAGAGTTGGGAAGCAGCTGCTTCCGCGACAACGCGGATATCTGGACGCTGCTCTCTGAAGGTCATTTCGAGTGGCGGCATGCCTTTTCCATTCGGATAGCCTGCGTCGGTTAGGAGCTGTTTCGCCTTTGCAACGTCAAACTTCGCTGCACCAGCGTCCTTTCGAAACGCCAGAACACCTGGAGGAAGAATGCCGTTGGCGACAGTGTTGATTCCGCCTAGGGTTTCGTTGACGATCTTCTCGCGGTCGATCGCCATGGCAATGGCCTGTCGCACCTTGACATCGGCAAATGGCGGGTATTCCCTGAGGTTCATGCCGATGTACCAAATCGCTGGCCTGTCGTAGAAATGGAGCTGATCTTTGAAGGTTGGATCGTCCTGAAGGCCCTTTACGTCTTGCCGCTCCAACATGACCAGGTCAAGTTCTCCGCTCTTAAACTTGCTCAAGCGAGTTGCGGAGTCGACAATTACCGGTCGCTCGATCCTGTCGATCGACGGCGCGCCTCCGTGATAGTCTTTGAAG
>JBBQMJ010000172.1:0-6957 GCA_038328815.1 Fimbriimonadales bacterium
CACAGCAAATAGCCTATGCAATAGGTATTGTTCGCCGGAGTGTGATTTGTGACATCGGGCGAAGAATCAGGCCCACTATGATAAGCTCACGCCAAGATGAACCTCACCAAGTTGGGCGTCGCTGGCGCTTTCCTGTCTTTCCTATCGGTCGCGAACGCTGACGTCAAACTTCCCCACATTTTCAGCGACCATATGGTTCTGCAACAGAATGCCTCGGTTCCTTTCTGGGGATGGGCGACGCCTGGAGAAATGGTCAAGGTCACGGCGAGTTGGGGTTCGTCGGCGACGGCATTCGCTTCGCCTTCCGGCGTCTGGCACGCGACGCTTACTTCGACAAAGGCGGGCGGGCCGTTCACCGTGACCGTCGAAGCCTCGAACAAGGTCGTCTTCGACGACGTTCTCCTCGGCGAGGTTTGGGTCTGCTCGGGCCAATCCAATATGGAAAAGGTGCTTGGAGTCCAACAGGGCCAGCGCCCGATCGACAACTCGGCCGCCGAGATCGCTGCTGCCAATTATCCTTCCATCCGGCTCTTCACAGTGCCCCGCATCATGATGCCGACGCCTCAAGACGATGTCGTCGGCGCATGGCAAACTTGCTCCCCTGAGACAGTTCCCAACTTTTCAGCCGCCGCTTATTTCTTCGGTCGAGAGCTACACAAGAAACTTGGGGTGCCAATCGGTCTGATCAACACCAGTTATGGCGGCACTGAGGTTGAACTGTGGACCAGCGATGAGGGCCTGAAAAAGATTCCCGATTTCTGGGAGCGGATCGCACGAAGCGAAGAGTTCGAGCGCGCTTACATAGCGAACCTTGCGAAGTGGTGGGACGACCTAGCCGCACTTGAGCCAGCTGGGCCAACCTGGATGAAAGAGTCGTTCGACGACTCTGCTTGGTCCACCATGACCCCGCCGAAGCCTTGGACCAAGGAGCCCCAACTTGCGACCTTCCTAGGTTCAGCCCTCTTTCGGGCCACATTCGAGGCACCCGCTTCGTGGGAAGGCAAAGCGCTCACCCTCAACCTTGGCGCCATCGACGACGAGGATGTCACCTATGTGAACGGAACCAAAGTGGGCTCATTGCACGCTTGGAACGCGCCAAGAACGTATGAAGTCCCGGCGGGAGTTGTCCATGCAGGCAAGAATGTCATCGCCATCCACATGCTCAATCCCTACGGAGAAGGCGGCTTTAACCCGGAAGCAGGCGCTATTCCTAAGCCAGTTGACATCAACATTGCCAACGGGGACGAGAAGGTTGGGCTGGGAACTTGGCGGTTCAAGATCGGCCTAAAGCAAGACCAGCTTAAGCCCATGCCGACGAATACGACGCCAAGGCATGCACAGCTTTATAATGCGATGATCCACCCGATTCTGCCATACGCAATCCAAGGTGCTATCTGGTACCAAGGCGAAGCCAATGTTGGCCGCGCGCACCAGTATGAAACGCTCTTCCCTGCCCTAATTCAAGACTGGCGCGAGTTGTGGGGACAGGGCGCATTTCCCTTCTATTTCGTGCAAATAGCGCCATATTCGGGATACGGACCTGGTCCGGAGTCAGCTGAGCTTCGTGAAGCCCAGCGACTCACACTCCAAACACCCAACACCGGCATGGCGGTGACGACAGATATTACGGGAGTTCTCGACGACATCCACCCGACCAACAAGCAGGACGTGGGACATCGCTTGGCCCTGTGGGCGTTAGCAAAGACCTACGGACAATCTGGGTTGGAATTCAGTGGGCCACTTTACAAGAGTTGCTCGACTGACGGAAGCAAAATGCGTGTTCATTTCGCAAACACCACGGGCGGCCTGGTCGCTAAGGGCGGAGCCCTCAAGAAGTTCACGATCGCGGGCAAGGACCACAAGTTTTATCCAGCCTCAGCCGAGATACGGGGAGATGAGATCATCGTTCACTCTCCCAATGTTAGCGATCCGGTCGCGGTTCGTTTCGGATGGTCCAGCGCGCCGGTGCCCAACTTGTTCAATGGTGCGGGACTCCCTGCCTCACCATTCCGCACGGATGACTGGACGGGAGGCACGTTCAACTCGAAGTAGTTTCTTTTTCAACGCTTAACAGCGGGGGCTTGATTTCCGTCAAGAGCCCTGTTATAATCAATGCAGACATATGTCTACTATATTGACTGAGGAGAGAACGATGACGATTCAGGAATACATGGTCGATTCGACCAAGCGAGCGGCTGCAGAAGCCTTTCGATATGCAAAGTTGGTGCCAGCAGATAAGTTGGAGTGGTCGCCGCTCGACAACGGCAGAAGCGTCCTTGAAATATGTCGAGAGCTCACGATGTGCCCGAAGTGGGCCGTTGATATCATCAATGGCGTTCCCATGGAGTGGACCGACGAGTCCTTTGCCGCGATTAAGGTTGAGCAGTCGCAGTGGAAGACGGCCGAAGATTGCCAGGCGGAGTTCGATGTGCGCTTTGAAAAGCTCGCCGCGCTCTATTTGGGCATTTCGGACGAGAAGCTCAAGGAAACGCGATTCTTGCCCTTCGACGGCGGCCGCGACTTCACCGTACTTGAAATGATGGAGTACCCAAGGTGGAATTTGAATTACCACCTCGGGCAGATTGCTTACATTCAGATCTTGTACGGCGACAAGGAAATGCACTAGACGTAGAATCGGCCCGGCCGGCTGGACCGGGCCAAATTCTTCTTCAAGGCTGCCCGTTTCCTCCTGGGAATCGGGGATCGGCTAGTGCTTTCAAGAAAGCTACTAATGCAGCTTGGTCTTGCGGCGAAAGGTGAACTCCGCCATTCTCGCGACCCAAACCCGGGTCCAAGGTAGCGCTTGGCTGGATTCCCTGGCTGTAGTGGTTGACCACTTCCTCCAAAGATTGAAATCGGCCGTCGTGCATATATGGCCCCGAAACGGGCAGGTTTCGTAGGGACGGTGTTTTGAACTTCGCCTTGTCTGCCGTTAGTCCCGTAACCACCATGCGACCAACGTCCGATGGGCGAGAGTCGAGTCCATTGTTCTTGAACTGAAAGTCGCTGAATAACGGACCACCGTGGCAGCGTGCGCAGTCTCCGCCAAACTGCCGCAGGCTGGGGTTGAATGGCGTTTTGAACACGTTGAATCCACGTTGTTCCTGAGCAGTAAGAAGACCCTGTCCCCTCTGAGCTCGATCGAATTTGGAATCGCCTGAAAACACCGTGAGCATGAACTGTTCTAGAGCGAGGCCAATTCGCTGTGGTGTAATTCCGGCAGAGCCGAATGCCTTCGAGAACTGGGACAAATAGGTTGGATCAGCGCTCAACTTTCCGACTGCCACCCCTAAGGTCTCGTGCATCTCAACTGGGTTCTGGATTGGCGCTAACGCCTGGACGCGGAGGCTCGGGGCCCTTCCATCCCAGAAATACGAACGCTGATATACCAAGTTGAAAAGTGATGGCGCGTTTCGCGTTCCCTTTAGGCCATCAATTCCCGTGCTTTGAGCGCTGCCCGCATCACTGAAAGCGAACGACGAGCGATGGCAGCTTGCACAAGATTGCGTATTGTTCCCAGAAAGCCTGACCTCATTGAAGAGCCGCTGGCCAAGTGACACGCCCTCTACAGTGAGCGGATTGTCTGCTGGCAACGCGGGTGGTGGAAAGCCGGCCGGCACCTGCAAAGCAAACCGATGAGTGCCAGGCGGAAGCGCCCCGCCATTCGTTTGCGCGACCGCAAGAATCATTATTCCGCCAGCTAGGACGCTAGGTACCAACTTGAAAGTCCTCAGGATCATTGTCAACTCCTCCCCCGCTAGGCGGGGCTTCCCCAGCCAGGCATTGTAGGAACTAATTATTTGGAACTTATGAGGATTGCCACAGAGGAACAAAAAGGGCTCGGGCAAAATGCCCGAGCCCAGATTCAGCTCGACCGAAAGGTCTTACTTGCGGCGACGACGAATCATGGCGATAGCGCCGATGCCGAGAGCCGTGAGTGTAGCCGGCTCTGGAACCGGGTTCATGCTCATGTCCAGCCAGACCTGTCCTCCGGTGTTACCGGTAAGCGTGGCAACGCCTGTATTTGGGTCGATCTGCCAAATCTCGCCACTTTCACCAAGCGCCCAAAGGATGCCTGTGTTCATGTCGAAGTCCATCGCGGCAGTCTGGTCCAAAGGAAGACCCGCAGCATTCGTAAGACCACCAATCAACGTGGAGTTACCAGCAACGTCAGTGGCCCACAAATCTTGGCCGACGCCAGTCAGATTGTCGTTTAGCGTGAAAGCAAAGTTGAAAGCTGGGTCGAAAGCCATCGCTCTTGCGAAGCCATCTCTAATTGAGCTAGCAACATCGAACCCTGTGTCCAATCCGCCAGGGTCAAGGCCGTGGATTCCAGTCGATACATTGAAGTCGGTCGACCAGAGTGAATTGCCAGCAAAGTCCAATCCTTCCTGATTTCCGATGCCGTTGTTATTAAGAAAAGTAGCCGCGCCAGTTGAGGTGTCCAACGTGACAACGTCTCCACCAGATGATGTTCCGTAAAGAACGCCTGTGGGCGAAAGAGCCAAGCCCTCAAGGAAGAATCCGCCATTGTTGCCAATGAGCGTGGACGCGCCAGTAGCTAGGTTAACGCTGTAAAGGTTTTCGTTTGCGTCTGTTGCGTAGGCGCTTTGCCCATACGCCGAAGTGACGGCAGCAATCGATGCTGCAGCGAGTACGAAAGCGTGAATTTTCATATTTGATCCTCTCAATCCATTACTTCACTGCCCAAAATGAGGCAGAAAAACAATCTAATGCATGTTAATCGTATCATCAAAACCCCACTCCGGCATCGCGAACGGAAATTTCGTCCGGCAAAACCTAGCAACAATACGGGTGCTTGACCTCTTAGATCATCGAACTGGACCAAAGGACGACAACCCTGGCAAGGCTTCGCCCTGATTGTCAAAAAGGGTCAGCCTTCGCCAACCGCCAGCTCGGCCCGGAGCGGAAATCCAGGCCGGCGCCCACCAAAGAACGCCAACGCCATGATGGCCGGGGGTTGCCTTGACAATCGCGGTCAGCTTGCGCAAGTAGCCTGCTTGACCCTCTGGCGAGGCCGGAAATCCGGGAACCGGATCGGGATTCAATCCCGGACCAGCATTGTCCTTAACATAGGGGTAGGCCGTCTCAGCTACGAGGATGTCCTTCTTGTATGTCTTAGCAAGGTTTGAAAGGTTCGCCTGCAACTCTTGCAACGTCCCGTGCCAGAAAGGGTAATAGCTTAGGCCGATGATGTCGGCCTCGCCACCGAGGGCAAAGTATCTGTCGAACCAGAACCGAGAAATCGCATTCTTGCCGCCCTGATCGATGTGGATCATGATCTTGGGCTGATGCTTCCCGGCGCCCTCTCGAATGCCAGCAATGGCAGCCTTATTTAAAGCCATGAACTCTGTCCAGCCATCGCTGTTGATGTGCAGCATTCCCTCAGGCCACAGCATGCCGTTCGTGACCTCGTTGCCCGGCTGGACCACATCGGCAGGCGTCCCTTGATCGTCAAGCGCTTTGATCACATCGCGGCTGTAATCGTGAACGGCCGCTTCCAACTCCTTTGATTTCAGCTCTTTCCAAGCCGCTGGCTTGTATTGCTTACCCGGATCGGCCCAATAGTCTGAATAGTGGAAATCGATCATGAGCTTGAGGCCGGCCTGCTTAATACGCTTGGCCATCACAAGCGTATGCGCCAGATCGCAGAAGCCGTCCTTCGGCTGGTTCCAAATCCTAAGGCGAATCGCGGTAAAGCCAGCTCGCTTCATCGCAACCAGGGGATCAACGGGCTTCCCGCCCACTTTGTAAACGCCGCCTCGCGCCTCAACTTCGGGAATCTCAGAAGGATCGCCACCCGCATAGAAGAAAGCTGACTTGTTTTGAGGCCGAACAGCCCTAACAGGTTCGTTCTGAATTGCGATGCCCATAGCGATAGCGAGCGTCACCAACATACTGAAATCTTAGCAGCAGCCAGCCACATTTGGGCACCTTTCGTTAAATCACTTGAGGGATTTACGCCCCACGTAAAGCTTGCCAGTGAACTGAAAATCGCTAATTGAGTTTGGCGTCTCTGTCCAACTGACGTACAGATATTTGGAATCTGCGGAGCAACTGATAAAGTCCATCGGAGGTCTGAGGCAGGTGTAGTTGTGAGAAACCCGCTCTGATTCACCGAATCCCGACGCCAAATCTAACGACTGGGTGTGGCGAACCTGCCACTGGCCATAGTATTTTCCGTTGATCTCCCCCTGGCCGTCCCTATTGTCGGTAAACACAAAATGCAC
Source organism: Fimbriimonadales bacterium (assembly GCA_038328815.1). Classification (GTDB taxonomy): domain Bacteria; phylum Armatimonadota; class Fimbriimonadia; order Fimbriimonadales; family Fimbriimonadaceae; genus JBBQMJ01. The sequence continues at coordinate 6,252 of JBBQMJ010000172.1, forward strand.
GCCGCCCTTTGAATCCTTGCAGAGCCACGGAAGAACTTCCCTGTACATGCCGTCGCTATGCTTGTTGGAAATGAAGGACTTCACTGCCGAGACCAATTCATGGCTGGACAGCACTGTCTTACCCTTGGAGAAAGTCTCTCCGCCGTCGAAGCTGACCCTGTAATGCTCGACGAACGCCATATTTGGCTCCCCGTTGATTGCAATCTGCTCGTATCCGGGATAGACCACCACGACAGTTTTGTCGCCGATACCCAGAACCGAACCGAGAATCCATCGCTCCTGCGTATCGACCACTTGTCCACCAACTTCCTTTGGAAATTCAGCGACAATCTGCGGCTGGCTAAAGGACTTACCAGCATCCTCAGAGTGAGCCAATTTGAAACTATCGATCGTGTTGTAGTCCGTACTAACTTGCCACATCGCCAATATCCTGCCGTTCGCCAGCCTGGTCAGATAAGGATCAACGCCGTAGCTACCCGGCATCTCTTGATCTATTCTCGACGTCTGTGTGAAGGTCAACCCATCGTCGATCGATGTTGTTAGAAAGACTCCTTTGGACTTTGGCCCCCCGATATAACCATTGGAGTAATCCATGAGCAATGCCGACCCCTTAGGGCTAGGGACCATCCATTCCCTGTCCAGTTGGCCCAACACGTTATCGCCCTGAATTAGGTTCTGGCCACGGTCTGATGAGAACCAACTACCA
>JBBQMJ010000173.1:0-6945 GCA_038328815.1 Fimbriimonadales bacterium
GCTGAATTGATCTGTGGGCTGAACTGCTTGACCGCTGCGCCAACACCAACAATTTTGATTAGCTGCTTCAGCTGTGGGGCGGCAAATGCCGAAACAGATAACACGCTCATGGCTACAAAAACAATCTTCTTCGTCCTGATATTCATTTCATTCTCCTCAAGGCTGGTCTAAATCTTAGACGAACTGCCGTTGGCATTGTATTCAGCAGGTTCATTTGAATACAGATAAATTGCGCCCCTTCCCAGCAAATCACACCGTACATTGCTTGGGGAACAAGCCCGATACTTGCCTTAGTAGGAGGGAAATCCTCCTTGGCGGATTTTGTATGGCAAGTACTCAAGGATTCTCGCAGCGCTTCGAAACTAAGCTTGGCCTCAAGGTCGACCCAAGGGTCGTTCTAACGAGCCGGATACTCCAACTGGGCCAACAAGAGTTGGAGCAAGCGATTGAAACCGAGCTTAATGAGAATCCAGCGCTCGATCGTCTTCAAGAGGAGCAAGAGCCTCTCGACGAAGACACCATTCTTCGCAGCCTGGCGCCTCAGGAGTTACGGCCATCCAGTGAGGATTTTGAGTTTCAGAGGAGCCTTCCACAGGACGACAGCTCACCAGATTGGATCGATCTAGCGTCGACGACCACTACCCTTTGGGATCATTTGCGTGGGCAACTGGCTGCCGTGTTACCGAACCATTTAACCCAAGTTGGTCTGTACCTGGTCGAGTGCATCAATGAGAAAGGCTACCTGACCGTAGCGGTCGAAGAAGCGGCATTGGCCACAGGTGCTTCCCTCGAGGATGCTGAAAACGCGCTTATCTTGCTTCAGGAGTGTGAACCCGCCGGCGTTGGTGCTTCGAACCTCCAAGAATGCTTACTGCTTCAGTTGAGCGGCGCAAAGACTATTGAGCAAAAGCTAGCAAGAGTGATCATCAAGTCGCATTTGGATGATTTTCTCGCACGCAAGACTCAGCGTATCTCTAGGCGATTCAAAGTTATTCCCAAAGTTGTCGAGGCTGCATTTGCCGAAATCCTGAACCTCAGCCCATTTCCAGGCGAAGCGTTTGTATTTGGTAGCCATAACGCGTCGGCGAGCCGCGCTAGCAGCGTTCAAGCGGACCTTATCTTGACCCGAACCGAAGGTGGATGGACGGTCGAGGTGCGCGGCGCCGATCCGACTTCGCTCAGCGTAAACCGCGAATACAACCGTCGCTACAAGGAACTCTCGCAGATGGAGCGCGCTCCCCAGGACGAAAAACGCCACATTTCAGCCTACGTTGACAGGGCAAAGACGTTTATTTCGAGCGTCGAGCAGCGGCGCAAAACTTTGACCGCCATAGGCGAGTACCTGACGCAGAGCCAATCCGGCTTTATTTCAACCGGCAGCTACCGATTCTTGCAACCTCTGACCAGGGCTAAGATTGCCACCGAACTGGGAATTCACGAGAGCACAGTGAGCCGGGCTACGATGGACAAGTTTGTTCAGATCGCGAACGGCGAGATCGTGTCCTTCGATGTGTTCTTCAAACCCGCGCTTCGCGTTCAGAAGATGATCGAGGAAATTCTAGCGACTGAGAACCCGGGGAACCCGCTCTCTGACGACCGAATCGCGCAGATGCTTTCTGACCGAGGAGTTGACGTTGCTCGCCGAACAGTCAACAAATATCGAGATCGGAACAAGCAATTGTCATCTCGCAAGCGTCGCTCGGCCTAAAATGGCTGAGTGAAGGTTTACATCTCCGCCGATATGGAAGGCATAACTGGCCTTGTCGCCTGGGCTCAATGCGGCCGCCCAGACGGACAGCACTACGACTACCCATTCGCCCGTCGGATGATGACGCACGACGTCAATGCAGCAATACGGGGAGCTCGGGCCGCTGGCGCGACGAAGGTTGTCGTCAAAGACTCTCACGGCACAATGAAGAACCTGATCATCGACGAGCTAGAGCCTGGGACTGAGCTCATTTCAGGGACTGGCAGTGGCACAGACGGCATGATGCAAGGCATCGATTCCAGCTTCGACGCGGCCATGCTGATTGGCTACCACGGGATGGCGGGCACCCTGCACGGCATTATGGAGCACACCTACTCCGGAGGATGCCACCGCCTGAAAATCAACGGATCGGCAGCGGGTGAAATGGCTCTGAGCGCAGGGACGGCAGGGCGTTATGGGGTTCCGATTGTGGCAGTAACCAGCGACGAGGCGGGGTGCGCGGAGGCGACCAGTCTTATCCCGGGAGTTGTGACCTACACCACAAAGGCCGGGTTCGGCAGATATATGGGGCGGTTGCTGCACCCGAGCGAAACAGGACCGGGAATTGAGGCCACCGCAAAGCTGGCGGTGACAAAAATGGCCGCCAAGCCATGGTCTGTCAAGGCGCCTGTGACCATCGCTCTTGAATTCAATCGGAGCGAAGACGCTGACATCTGTTCGACGATCGTTGGGGTTTCGCGGCCGGATGCTTACACCTGCGAGGCTACGTTCAACGATTTCGAGACCGCCCAAAGAGCGGCGATTAACATGCTGGAGGTCGGTGGAATGGTAGCTAGCGCCAATCGGTAGCTAAAGCTTCTCGTAAATCGCCACGGCGGCGGCATGGCCCCGCTCATGAGTGATGCTAACAAGCACGCGAACCTGACTCTGGTCGAAACCATCGACCAGGATGTGCGCTTCTGGAGCCCCGGTCTTGCCATTGAGGATTTCAACTTGCTGCCAGGTGACATCAAAGCCGACGGCCTTCGCGATCGCTTCCTTTGCAGCCCAGCGGCCGGCCACACCTTCAGGCGTTCGACAGTGATTGCGCTCAGCGTCTGTGAGAACACGCTGCAAGAATCGAGGGTTCTTCATCGCCCGAGAAATCCGTTCGACGTCAACCAGATCCAAACCGATCCCAATGATCATTCTCTATTCGGCCGCAAAGTAAAAAAATATAGCAAATAATGCTCGTCCAGGTCCGTCCGGCTTTTAGCGGACATCCCTTCGCGACTTTAGCTTAACTCAGCTTTGAGCAGCGGGGTAGGATTTTAGAGGCAATGAGGCTAAATAGAGGGACCATTTGAAGCCCGAAGAGATCACAAGGCAGGAATTCCTCTACCTTTCTCACTTCGAGAAGGTCCTCTTCTATGTCCTTGTTTACGCCTCGTTGGCGTATATGGCCTATCAGATTATCGGCCGCGCCCGACTCTGGATGTCAGGCAAACCAGTCCCTTGGGGCATTCCTGGTCGAATCGGCTGGAAGGCTTGGGTTCCCACCATACCAGTCGCTACATGGTGGCTGAAGAACTTCCGAACCTACGTCCTTGCCCAGAAGAAGGTGAGGTCGTCGCGGTCCAATTCCGGGGCTCGGATGCACCTCTTGATCTTCTACGGCTTTGTCACCCTGTTTATTGGAACAACGCTCCTTGCAATCGACAAATATGGACCGATCCATTTCCACTACGGAACCTATTTCTTGGGTTACGAAGAGTCTCTGGACTGGATGGGTTTTGCGTTCCTCGTAGGCATTGTTTGGGCATTCTTCAGGCGCCTAAAGATGTCCAGACAGGAGCTTGGTTTGGCTGCGGTGCGAAGCGCAGATGAGAGCCAGAAGGCACGGCAAGCTATCCAAGGCCGGCGCCGGCCCATGACCCACACGATCAACGACGATTTGACCCTGCTGCTGCTCTTTATAGTGGGTGCTACAGGTTTTCTGCTCGAAGCTGCGAGGATGTCGGTTAACCCCCAGCCATTCGATTGGTCGGCTCCGGTTGGGCACATGCTTTCCAATGCACTGCCAGGCGTAACGCCGGACGGCTATCGTGCCATTTGGTGGGTCCACATGGCGCTCATCTTTGTATTTTTCGCCGTTATACCAAAGATGCGGTTGCGCCACATCGTCATGGCGATCCTCTCGACAGCTGGGCGGCCGAACCAGCCCATGGGTGAGCTTCGGACGATCTCAATGGAAGAAGTTGAGCAGACTGGACAGATCGGCGTAACCGTGGCGAAGGACTATTCGCGCTGGCATCTGATGTCGCTGGATGCTTGCATGGAGTGTGGACGATGCACGGAAGTGTGCCCTGCCTGGAAAGTCGGCAAGGTGCTAAATCCGAAGCAGGTCGTTCAAGACCTGCGAGGCGCAATGGTTTCCGGCGAAACCGTCGCAGCTGCGGTTACCGAGGAAGCGCTTTGGGCCTGTACAACTTGTAACGCTTGCGTCGAGGCATGCCCTGTTCTCATTCGGCATGTGGACTTGATCGTAGACGCGAGGCGGAATCTGGTGGCAGAAGGCAAGCTTTCGGGAACGGGCGCGGTGATGCTGCGGCAAGTTGGGTCCACGGGGAATGCCTGGGGTGCGCAGGCTTCAACTCGCGAAGACTGGATGAAGGGCCTGGACGTCCCCTTGTGCCGCGATTCTGTTGACTTTGAATACCTATTTTGGGTTGGCTGCGCCGGCGCTACGGACCCCGGCGCCATCAAAACTACGAAGGCTGTGGCGCAGCTTCTAACGCAGGCTGGCGTTTCCTTCGCGTGCCTTGGACAAGAAGAAGCCTGCACGGGCGATCCAGCGCGCCGGATAGGCGATGAGTTCCTGTTCCAAGAGAAAGCGATGCAGAACGCTTCCGTGTTTGAGAAGTACAAGGTCAAGAAGGTGGTTACGGCCTGTCCGCACTGCCTCAATTCGCTAAAGAACGAGTACCCGCAGTTCGAAGCGAAGATGGAAGTGTTCCACCATTCACAACTCCTGCAAGAGTTGGTTGAAGCTGGGAAATTGAAGGCAGCTTCCCCTGAAAAGGGCTCGGTCGTCTACCACGATCCTTGCTATTTGGCGCGAGTAAACAACGAGAGCGACGCCCCCCGAGCCGTGCTGGGTGACAAGACCACTTTGAATACGATGCTGGTCCCGGAGGAATCCGAGGGCAATTTGACCGAGGCGGCGAATTTTGGGCGTAAGACCCTATGCTGCGGCGCTGGTGGTGGCCGGATGTGGATGGAAGAAGCACCCGACCAGCGGCCCGGGAACGTGCGAGCAGAACAGCTCTTGGCTACCGGCGCGAAAACAGTGGCTCTCGGTTGCCCCTTCTGCCGAATCATGCTTGATGCGAGCATCAAGCAGGTGAGCCAAGAGGATATTCGTCTGGTGGACTTGGCAGAAATGCTGCAAGAGAGCAATAAACCCTAGCGTTCGTGCGTGCTCTGGTCCGCAAAAAAAGATCGAGCATCCGAGGGTTCAGATCAAGGATAATTTTGGCCCGAATATACCGAAATCTATCGCATTTTTCCGCATATTAGAAAAACATGCTGAAGGAGTATGCATATATTGGGGTCAGCGCTTTCTTGATTGGCACATTTCATTGCCAACTCAAAAGCCGAGTCGGCTTATGCGACCGGTCGGCTTTTTCGCAGGTTCAAACTATGTCTCAAATGTGCCAGACCCTGTCCCCCAGCGACCCAGGAAGCCCAGTCATGCCTTGGCGGAGGTACTACGGACCGCCGGTTTGAATTCGACGAGTTTGTAGACCAGCTTAATATCCATGGGATCTTCCTCGTCCGGTATCGGCTTGTGTTTGATCAACCACTCAACCCGGTCAGGAAGGCCGTTTGACTTTATTTCTACGAACCCGGTGGCTGTCGCCCCATTTAGTTCGGTCGCAGTGGCGTCCCAAGTGTCTTGCATCGCCACCGAACGCAATTCAAACTGAAAGTCCATCTGTGGCGTTTTGCTCGCCCTGGCCGCTGTTTGCGTCCAACGAGCTTCTATTTCTGGATCAGGTGGCGGGAACGTGAACTGAAAATAACGTGAGAGCCTGAAGTCAGGATTCTCGGGGCTCGCGGCGGGAAAAGCAAGGCAACTTGTCGGGGTTGCTTTGAACGTCATGATTTCCGGCTTAGTGTCCGCCGGTGGAGGGACTTCGACCCCCACAATCGTGGTCTTAATAAACTTCCGCTCCGCCTCCACCGTCCATGTGCCGCCATCCAAACCCGTAACTTTGAACCTAAATTCAACGAGATCAGATTTAGCAGTCGTGTTATCGGAATCAATGTATGTGGTCTCAAGGGTCGATTTCCAGGTGTCGCCGACATGAAGAATCAGCGTATGAATAGCGCCATTAAGGACCACCGAGGCAAGGATGGCAAGCATTATCTAACAGCCTGTTCGCCAGGTTTGGTGAAGCCCATGTCTCTGGCGGCCTGCTCACGACCAAGCGGCCCTTCAGCACGAGCCTTTTCCTTGGTGAGGTCCACACGGCGCTGTTCAGCTTCGCGCATCCGCTTCTGATAGTCCGCAGTACGGACCTTTTGCTCGGCATACACCTGCCACGGTCGGGCACTTAGGCCGATGCCGATGATCACGGCGCCCCCGACCAAACCGATAGTCCAAATCTTGTTCGTCTTCATTTCACGTGCTGCGTCATGATCATGTTTGTGTGGCCGGGGACTCCTGCAGGAACTCCAGCAGTAACGATCACATGATCTCCAACCTTTAGACGTCCCTTCTTAAGAAAGCCATCGATAGAATTCGCGACGTTGTCGTCCGTTGTCGTCGGATGCGCGACCATGATTGATTCTACGCCCCAAACAACTGCCATCTGACAGCTTGTGCGCTTGTTCCAAGTTGCGCAGAGGATCGGCGCTTTGGGCCTGAATTTGCTCACCAACCTCGCGGTCTGACCACTCGTGGTGGTCGTTACGATCGCTTGGGGTTTGATAATCTTGGCCAGCTCGTTGACCGCGAATGAGACCGCCTCCGTGTGCGACATATGGCCGCCGGAGATTATGCGCTTTTCAATGCGGTCGCGATCTAGCAGCGTTTCCGCCTTTTCTGAGAGCCTGACCATCGTTCGAACACACTCAATGGGGTAATCGCCGCTTGCCGTTTCACCGCTAAGCATGACGGCGTCAGTGCCATCGAGGATCGCGTTAGCTACGTCGGTTGCTTCAGCGCGGGTCGGCCTTGGTGAGCGCATCAT
>JBBQMJ010000174.1:0-6944 GCA_038328815.1 Fimbriimonadales bacterium
GAGGCAGCTATTCAGAAGGAGCATGAGGGCCAGATGGATGGACGAACCCTTACGGTCAACGAGGCCAAGCCTCGCGAGAATCGTAGCGGTGGCGGCGGCGGCGGCGGCAACAACCGACGTTATTAATCGTCCCACTAATACCAACCGGTTGCCCCGATAAAAATTCGGGGCAGCCAAGAATAAGACCCATGCTCTCAGTCACCCAAGAAGTTGTCCCCGAAAACCCCACCATTCCCCGTTATCGTCAGATACTCAAGCAGCACCTTCCCGAGAAGTATTTGAGGCCCGATAACCTCAATTTGCTTTGGTTTATTCCCCATATGGGCGTAATCGGAACCGGCCTCTGGTTGCTTTCTGCACATTTTTCGTGGTGGTTTGCTCCGCTTATCGCTCTTGTTATTGGGCACAGCGTGGGTTGCCTCGGCTTTATCGCACATGAGATATGCCATGGCGGTCCCATCAAGAACCGCAAGCTGCGGCATTTTCTGGCTGGCGTTGGCTTCTCGCCCTTCGGCATTGGCCCGTACGTGTGGAGTCGATGGCACAATTCGACACACCACAGCCACACTCAGTCCATCGAGTTTGACCCAGACCGCCTTTTCACGATGGAGGAGTACAAGAACAACAAGATTCTCAAGGCACTCTATAAGCTAAATCCCGTTTTGCGCAACCTGGTCGTCTTCGCTTTCTTCTCGCTCATGATGAGCCAGCACAACATCGTGATGGTGTGGACCTACCTCCGCTCATCAGAGAGCACCAACCGAGACCGCGCGGCGATCATTTTCCAATTCCTACTGCCTAAGATTCTTTGGATCGGAATTACGGCGTTCATGGGATGGAAGGTATTGCTGATGGGATATGTCATTCCGCTACTTGCCGCCAACGTCCTCGTCATCTCCTACATCTCGACAAACCACTTCCTGAACCCACTCGCCGATCATGATGACGTGTTAGCGTCTTCGCTTTCGGTCACCTTGCCGAAATGGCTTGGCTGGCTTGACGTGCTGCACTCGCGTTTTGGCGCTCATGTTTCGCATCACCTGTTCCCACAGGCTCCGTCGCGCTATACAAGGAAGATTGAAGAGCACATTCAGCAGCTTTGGCCCGATCGATTCCACGTTATGCCGTTGAGCAAGGCGCTCAAGCTTCTGTGGCAGACGAACTGGGTTTACGATGAGGCAGGCACGGCCCTTGTCGATCCTCAGCGAAATGTGGCGCTCCCGACACTTGGCAACGGTCTTTAAACCGTTGTCTGGTGCAACGTAATGGTTGTTCTAATCGTTACAATGGCTGAGTATGCAACCCGGCCAGCCGTTTAAGAAATGCCCCGCGTGCGGCTTGCCCATACAAATCGACGCGCCGCAATGCACTCAGTGCGGACATCAATTTCGAACGCAATTCGCTCCTCCGAACCAAACTCAGGCGTTCATTCCTGGGAGCCTAGGCGATCAGGGGCAACAGCCTCCGAACCCAATCCCGCCGTACCAGCAGAACCCTTACGCAGCCTATCCTCGCACAGGTAACACCAATGATTCGATCATCAACCTCTTACGGGGCATCCCTGTGGCCGTTTGCTTTATCATTGGATTCTTCATTCATATCTTAGGGATCCTTCTTATTGTTGGATACTTCGGGTTGGAGGGAGCGAAGGACCACCAGAAAGGTTGGGCGACTGTGTGGGGAATGGTAACTCCAGTCGCGCTGACCATCCTTTATTTTGTGGTTATGTTCGGCATGTTAGTTTTTCACCGTTAACTGGTTTTCAGCTATTGTCTTAGAGCAATGCCAACCATCGGTTCCCCTCTGACACCAACCGCTACTCGCGTGCTGCTTTGCGGTGCCGGAGAGCTCGGGAAAGAAGTGGCTATTGAGCTGCAGCGTCTCGGCATTGAGGTGATCGCCGTGGATAGGTACGCAAATGCGCCTGCTATGCAGGTGTCCCACCGTTCGCACGTGATCTCTATGCTGGACGGCGCTGCCTTGCGCAAGGTGATTGAGCTGGAACGGCCACATTACATCGTTCCCGAGATTGAGGCAATCGCCACAGATACCTTGGTTGAATTGGAAAACGAAGGATTCACGGTTATACCAACTGCAAGGGCGACGAAGTTAACTATGAACAGGGAAGGCATTCGGCGGCTTGCTGCCGAAGACCTCGGCATCAAGACTTCGCCGTATCGTTTTGCATCCACGGAGGCTGAGTTCCGGGCCGCTGTGACATCAATCGGAATTCCTTGCGTGGTGAAGCCGATCATGAGCTCCTCTGGCAAAGGGCAGAGCCTAATTCGAACTGAAGCAGACATTGATAAGGCGTGGAATTACGCGCAGGAGGGAGGGCGTTCGGGAACAGGAAAGGTCATCGTTGAAGGCTTTGTCGACTTCGAATACGAAATAACCCTCCTTACAATTCGGCACGTTCACGGGACCTTGTTTTGCGAGCCAATCGGGCACAAACAGGTGAACGGCGACTATGTTGAATCCTGGCAACCTCATCCTATGAGTCCTACCGCGTTGGCCGAGGCCAAACGCATCGCTGGGGCGTTGACTGACAACCTGGGTGGCCGAGGCATATTCGGTGTGGAACTATTCGTTCAAGGCGACGACGTCTATTTCAGCGAAGTCTCGCCTCGTCCGCATGACACAGGCCTAGTGACGCTAATCTCACAGGATCTATCGGAATTCGCCCTTCACGTTAGGGCAATCTTGGGCTTGCCGATCCCCGTGATCCGCCAGCTCGGGCCCTCAGCTTCCGCCGTTATCCTCATTGAGGGCGAGTCCAAGAACGTCCAGTTTGGGGGTTTGAGTGCCGCGTTAAGCGAGCAGGATACGATGCTTCGACTGTTTGGCAAGCCAGAGGTATCCGGGCGCCGACGTATGGGCGTCGCACTTGCGCGCGGACAATCCATCGATGAGGCTAGGGCGAAAGCTAGGGCCGCAGCTTCGGATGTCGTTGTGACTCTGTAGCTCGGACTATGGGGTCTGATTAGACAGCGTCAAGCGCAGCAGACAACTTTGCGACCGTTGTTTTCGCATTGCCAAAGACCATGATCGTGTTTGGAAGCAGGAACAGGTCGTTCTCGATTCCAGCAAAACCTGGGTTCATGCTTCGCTTTAGAACGATGACGGTTCTTGCCTTGTCAACGTCCAGAATGGGCATGCCGTAGATAGGGCTGGACTTATCGGAGCGCGCTGCTGGATTGACGACGTCGTTGGCGCCGATGACAAGGGCAACATCGGTTTCTGGAAACATGGGATTGATCTCGTCGAGATCAAAGAGCTGATCGTAGGGCACGTCGGCTTCCGCGAGGAGGACGTTCATATGGCCCGGCATTCGACCAGCGACGGGATGGATCGCATACTTAACATCAATGTCTCGCTCGGCGAGCTTGGAAGCAAATTCTTTGACTACGTGCTGCGCTTGGGCGACTGCCATGCCATAGCCAGGAACAATGATCACGCTGTTCGCGCTGCCAAAGATGATCGCCGCATCTTCGACTGAGTAGCCTCTAACCGTTCCCTTTTGAGTTGAGGAAGAAGCGAGGGCGGATGGGTCGACTGATCCAAAGGCGCCGAAGATCACGTTCGTGATCGATCGATTCATGGCCTTACACATGTCAAGCGTGAGGATAAGACCGCTCGCGCCGACCAGACCACCACCTATAAGCAAGGCGTTGTTCTGCAGCACGAATCCAGCCAAGCCCGCGGCACAGCCGGTAAAGGAGTTCAGGAGCGAAATGACGACTGGCATGTCCGCCCCGCCAATCGGCAAGACGAGTGTTATGCCAAGAACGAGAGAAAGAACCGCTAACGCGACGCATAGGGCCAACGAATGAGCTCCTACGATCAGGGCTCCTATTAAACCTATTGCGCCGAGTAAGAAGAGGAAGTTGATGTACTGCTGGCCCGGATAGCGGATCGGGCGGCCGGTCATAAGCTCTTGCAGCTTGGCGAACGCGATGAGGCTGCCCGAGAAGCTGATGGCTCCAATCAAGAGGCTGAAGACGGTCGTGGATAGTTGAATAAGGTCGGGAGCGCCTTCAACGTTGATGTACTCCATCAACGCAACAAGCGCAACTGCTCCACCACCGAGGCCATTGAAAAGGGCGACCATCTGTGGCATTGCCGTCATCTGAACGCGGCGGGCCGACATTGTGCCGAGAACGGTGCCAACCGCAAATGCTCCGGCTATCCAGCCAAAGTTGTGCATCCCCGGCAGGAACAGGGTCGCAACGAGGGCAAGCAACATTCCGGAGCCCGATATCCAGTTTCCTTTCCTCGCCGTCTTCGGCGAGTTCATGAGCTTGAGGGCAATCATGAACATCACGGCCGTGATCAGGTAGGCGACCTTGATTGCGATATCGGCGGTCAAGGCTGCTTCACCTCAGGTTTGGGCTTGCGCTTGAACATCTCAAGCATGCGGTCAGTGACGACATAGCCTCCAACCACATTGAGCACCCCGAAAACGGTGGCGACAAAACCTAGGCCGATCATCACGGGATTGCTTGAATCGGCGGTTCCGAGAACGAACATGCCTCCAACAAGGATAACGCCGTGGATGGCGTTGGTCGCCGACATAAGTGGGGTGTGCAGTGTTTGTGGAACCTTCGCAATAACTTCTAGACCGACGAAGACGCCCAGGATAAAGATGGTGACGACGAAGACGAGGTCGTTAGGGGTCATCACGGCAAGCATCACTCGGCGCCTCCTCGTGTCAATCCTAGCCGCACCACTTCATGCACGACCTTGCCGTCGTGGGTCACCAGCGATCCTCGAATGATCTCGTCCTCCATATCGATTTGTATAGCTCCATCGTTTAACATCATGGATATAAAAGTCGTTATGTTCTTAGAGTACATGCGGCTGGCGTCGCTTGCCATGCTTGCAAGCATGTCGGTCTTTCCGACGATGGTCACCCCTTCGAATTGAACGGTTTGACCCGGAACGGTGGCCTCGCAATTGCCACCATTAACGGCCGCGAGGTCAATAATAACAGAACCTGGTTTCATCTTGGAAACCATATCGTTAGAAATAAGGACCGGCGCCGGTCTACCTGGAATGAGAGCGGTCGTGATGACTACGTCAACGTTGGGCAAGCGGGAGGCAATAAGGTCAAGTTCGCGGCTATGAGTGTCCCCTGAGACTTCCTTGGCGTAGCCGCTTGCGTCTTCAGACTCTTCAGTCAGAAGTGCCATTCCGACGAATTTGCCACCAAGGCTTTCAATCTGTTCCTTCACAGCCGGGCGAACGTCGAACGCTTCGACTACAGCCCCAAGTCGGCGGCAAGTAGCGATCGCTTGTAAGCCTGCGACTCCAGCGCCAATGATGAATACTCTCGCCGGCGGGATAGTGCCAGCAGCTGTCATTAGCATGGGAAAGAACTTGGGGAGGGCTTCTGCGGCAAGTAGCGCGGCTTTGTAGCCAGCAATCGTGGACATTGAACTAAGTGCGTCCATGCTCTGCGCACGAGTAATTCGAGGCATGAGGTCCATGGCGAAAGCGCTGATTTTGCGCGATCTAAGCTCTTCAACTAAGGCGGGGTTTGAAGATGGGAAAAGGAAACAGGCTAGGATCGCTCCTTCGCGAAGCTGTTGAATCTCGTCCTTAGCGCTGCCGTCCGTTGGTCCAACAACCTTTAGAACAATGTCAGCGTTGCCAAATAAGGCCTTCGCGCTTGCAATGATCTCTGCACCAGCATCTTGGTACGCCTTGTCGGAAATGAATGCGCCTTCACCGGCGCCAGCTTGTACTTGAATCTTGACGCCTTTGCCTACGAGTTCCTTGACACCGTCAGGTGTAAGGGCGACTCGCCGCTCGCTCGGAGCCGATTCCTTCGGGACTCCGATTACAATCTTCTTTTGATTTCCAGCGATGTCATCCATGTGTAAGAAGCAAAGGCAGGTTACCCAGCAACCTTATCAGGGCAATGTCGTTCCTTGCTAGGACGGCAAATGATCTCCGCTTTAGACACCAGTGGCGCGCGAACTCTGCATGAGGCCGCCGATCCTTAGAGGTTTGACGTAATTACGCGGAGACCTCTTTAATTCGCGGTTCGCAGGCCATCTGTCAAAACGACCATCGCTTAAAGAGCATCGACAAGCATCCCGAATGCTAATCCCTGGAAAATTCAAGTCGCAGAAGGCGTCAGAGCTATGCCGGTTCTGACTGGGCGTTCAGTAGCCAGTCTTTGAGCTTCTTGCGCTCGACCCGGTCATGGCTGACGAACTGTGGTCGGATGCCATATCGGACGGACACGTGGGAGGCCTCTAAGCCGCGCAGCCGAAAGAAGGCTTCGCCGTCGGCAGGGCTATTAGGATAGGTCCAGCTTCGCCCGCTTTTCTCGTCAGCGATCTTGAGTAATTCATCCGTGGGGAGGGGAGCCGTTTGCGATCCGTCCTCCAACGTAAGTTTGATAACGCCCTCATCCGTTGAGAAACTGAATTTGCCTAGTTCGGTCGGTAAGGTAGCCATTTTTTCTGGAAGGTTAAGCTTTAGGCACCTAAAGCTATCCTTACATATTGACTCCTAAACAGCTCTAAGCGCGCACTTTTGCCTGCAAAGCCGGTAATTATGTTCGCTAATTCTGCCAGGCTGGCACCAATTAGCGGCCATATTAGGCGCCACGCACCACCGACTTAAGATTGTTTCTTGGGGGTTTCGGCCGTCTTCGACGGGACCGTTGCCTGCTTTAGAAAGTCGGCAAATTTATCCGCTTTTGGTTCCGCCCCTTCTAGAGTAGCTATCACTTTTTGATCGGGGGTCAGGAGCAAATAAGTTGGCAGGGCGTTGTTCTTTGCCAGCGTAGTCTGAAGCTTTTGGTTTGCTTGGTCGCTAGGGTTTGGTCGGTCGGTGTAGAGTGTCACGTGAATCGTCTTATCGAGTTCGGACTTCACAATTGACTTCGGGAAGATGTTGTCTTCCATCCATCTACAGTTGGTGCAGTTAAC
>JBBQMJ010000175.1:0-6939 GCA_038328815.1 Fimbriimonadales bacterium
GCAAGAACTCAAAAGACGCCCCCTTTTTCTGCAGGGGATAGGTTGCTGGGTCGGCAACTCCATAGACCTTGGCCGATTCGCACAAGAGCTCTACAGACTGGCCGGATGCGGGCGACTCAACGATTTTTCCTGAAAATGAGGCAGCGGCCCCGGTGGTGATGGTTTTCAGGGTCACGTCGTCTAAGGTTCCGTTTGGGATGACCACCTGGAGGTCCCGAAAATCGGACCCGTCATTTACCTGAACGAAGCTCACTTCCTTACTGTCGCGGCGTGTCTTGACCCAACCGAAGGCATCTGCCTGGGAGCCTGGGCGTTGCAAAAAAAGATCGCGAAGGTAGGTACGGCGGTAATCCATCGGCTTTTGAGCATTTTACCGGCATGAGAAAGCCCAACCGGTTATGCTCCAGCGCCACCCGCCCGACGCTAAACGGAAGAAGCCAGAAGCTCGCGCATCGCCGGATGACGACGGAGTCGCTCAACAGCCCGGGAAATCCGCTTACGAGCTTGGGCGGCGTTGAGGTTACTTGCCGATGCAATCTCTTCCGAGGACATCTGCAAAGCAAAGCGCATACTAATCAACTCCGCATCGAAGGCGTTCAGCGAGCCTAACGCCGATTCGATTGCGCCACGTTCTGCAGACTCAATCTGTGTTTCATTGCACATATCGGAGATCTCTTCAATTGGAATCAATGAGCGCTTGCGATCAAATTCAATTCGCCAAAATTGTTTCGCCGCATTAGACGCGAATCCGCCCACCCAAGCGTCCAAGCCGCCCCTGCCAGAGTCGAATTCATGGATGCGACGAAGCACTTCGAGAACGCAAGATTGCGCAAGATCGTCGATCTCTTGAGCGGCAATACCATACCGCCGTAATTTGCGGTTCAATATCCTATTCAGGTGGGTAGCAAGATTGTCACCCGCGATTCGGTCCCCTTTTGCGTACAAGCACGCCAACTGAGCAGCTTCGGCCCCGATATCTACTATCATTATTCCCTCTCCATTCGGCCGGCCGACATTACGACTCAGCAGATAACCCAACTAGGGACCGTCCTTCGGTGGCAGCCCTATTTCCCCTTTGTGTGCACGGGCCTGTTTTGTGACAGGCATTTTTTAGTGGCACCCTAGTATCTGTCTTAGGAATCCGATTTGAGTACTCCTTTTTAGCAATTAATGCGAGGTAAGCACAAAATACAGGCATAATTGCTAGGTCCTCGTCGAACGTCAAGAGCGCCCGGAAGCGCTTTTGAAAAATTTTGGTCACAGTTTCTGCCAATCCGAACAATTGCTTTTCGAAGCGTTGAAATGGACAAAGCCATTTGGCGCGACAGAAGTAGACGGATCGACGAGCCGGGCAAGCCTTTGGGACCCCAGCGTTCGAAGTATCCGACGAACACTCAAACCTCTGGCCGAGCGATTTCTGGTTCCTCCTATCGCTCGGTCATTTTTTCGAATCGAGGCCTGCCGTTATTGATGCTGGCTTCTTCGTTAGCTGGACGCATGCTGGTCACGAACAGGGGACACGGGACCAACTGCTTGTAACGGCTACTGACACTAAGAAAATAGACATGCCATTTAAAAAGGGTTCCCCAGATACCAAACTAAGTTGCGACGAGACGCGCGACCTTTTGTTCCTTTTGCTAACCAATGAGCTCGAAGAGGAGGAAGCGACAAGAGTGCGTGGGCACCTCAATCACTGCCTCGACTGCCGAAATGCTTATGCCGAACACTGGGAGTTGCTGCGTTTGCTGGCGAAGCATATGAGGGGAATTTCCGCCGGGCAGTCACCGCTACAATAATTCTCGCTGACCGGACGTTCTACTCGTCTCCGCAGACAATCTTGAACGGACATCCAAGCTTCTCGTCTCGGGCCAGTTTGGTGCAAGCCCAAACAATCGCGAAAGTGGCCGAGGCATCTGCAGTTCCTTCCACCCTTAGAATTCCGGCGACGGAGATTAAGGGATGTCTAACTCTTATTACGTTGTTAAATTTCCATTTTCCTTTGTCACAATTAGTGCCCCCCAAGCCAATGACTAAGTGTACTCTCTAAGCGCTGAACAAGGTGCGGAGATTAACTCACAGAGAAAGGAAAAATTCAATAATGAAAAAGTCAATGTTTCGTTCTTTAATGAACATTCGTTCCCTTTGCGCCACCGCGCTTATTTTGATGACAGTTGCTCAAGTTCAGGCCCAAGTCGCCGCCTTTACATACAACGATGGCACTAACACTGCGTTTGGAACACTTAATACAACCCAGGTGGGTACCGATGAGTGGGCGACGAGCGGCGTGTTAAACGTGATCGCCGGCCTAGACGTTGGAGTCTATTCGTTGATCGCAAATCCAAACGCGCCGGCGCCATCCCTTAGTCCATACGGTGCGTTTAACTATGATGACGTGGTCCTATGTCCGGGAGGTGTCACCTCCGACCCCGCCCTCACATCTAACGGCCTGCTATTTGGAGGACTCAATGGGTCTGGCCAACTCCTAGAGATCAACATTTACATCAATACTGGCTTTACCAATGCCACTGCTTCATTTGGCTCGTATGATGGAACAGGATATAACGTGGATTCCCAGAACGTCGGCCAATACGATATGCAGTGCGTCCCTGAACCTACGTCGATGGCTGTGCTCGGGCTTGGGGCTGTTTGCCTTCTCCGACGACGCCTGAAGAAATCCTAGGATATTTCCTTCCTTCCCACCCTCTCAATGGGCGCAGACCTTAGGGTCTAGCGCCCATTGCTCGCATTAGCGCCTGGTCAGGTGAACTTTAGGAGATTATCGGCAAAATTTCTTTGCTCCTAGTCACAAATCATTGCGCTCGGGCGAATATCTGACTGATGGTTTGCCCGAAGGCGCGAAAACCGCCTTAGGCATCAAGGAGCAATACGAAATGAACCGAAGTCTGTTAAGATCGACAATCTGGACCATAGCGCTGTGCGGGATTTCCGCCTCCGTGCAGGCTCAATCCCGCACCATGGAGTTCTTTTTCGACGAAGATGGAGTCGGGTTAATTCGCACCGACGACAACATGACCTTTCGTCCAAACCCCGGACACATGTTGCAGGATACAACCGGAGGTGTCAATGGGCTGGTCCTAACTTACGATCTCCCGGCCCCGGTCGTCCTCGGCGACGTAGGTTTTCACGAAATCGGCCTATCCGACCTCAGCGACGTGTTCCGATTCTGGGTGGACCCTGTCGTAAATAGTTATCACCTTAACTTCTATTCCGGGCTTGAGGATGGACAAGAAGCATTGGCCGATGTTGGCTTGCCCCAAAACTTCAGTGGCAACATCATATCGGAGACTCTCGATCAATTTGGAAACCAAATCTGCGAACTGGGCTTCGCTCAGCAGTTTCCCCTAGATAATCACTACGTTGCCCTCAGCGACGCAGTGCCGGAACCGGCAAGTATGATCCCTCTCGGCATGGGCCTGGCTGCGATCGTTGGCCTTCGTCTACGGAAAAGTTGAAACTCGGGTCAGCCAAAGGGATCCAACAAAAGCCGGCTTCGCAAACGAAGCCGGCGATTTACCTTTGGGTGATCATGGACTGCTTGGCCTTGGAGCGGCGCGTCTGATAGGATTTTGATAGTCGGTCGCGTCATGGCGGTCATTTTTGCGCTCAAAAGCTCAATCCACCGGAGTATGCAAACAATTGCGCTGCTCTATCTCGTCTAATCTATTGGTGCCAAAATCGGAATGCTCTGGAGTGCGCGATCATCTCCACTCCTTCCTCAAGGAAGAACTCCCAGAGAATGTTACAGCTGAGGTGCTTTCGCACCTCGAGGGCTGCCCTTCCTGCCGTGAGGCCTTAGCAGAACACAAGAAACTTCTCGACATGTTGAATCGCATCAACCGAAATCGAAAATAGCGATCGGCTTGCCACCATAGATCTCTGCATCTGATAAATAAGATTTCACCTCCTGCAGTCACAATCATCGGCGAACCTCACAATTAACTTGTTGAGCTAAAGGAGAATCGCAACCATTCATTCGCGCGTTGGCCCTCCCTTAGAGCAGGAGATTTTCAATTATGAGACGCATTTTAATCCTTTCGATTCTTGCATCTGCAACCGCCATCGCCCAGGCTCAGGTCTTCGTCCCCTACGCTTTGCCCGGCTCAACCTACAGCGAGAACTTCGACTCGTTGTCGCCGGCTGGAAGCGGTATTCCTTGGGTGGATGGAATCAGTTTGCCAGGCTGGTATTCGAATCGGTCAACGTATAACGCCAGCGACGGTTTCGATAGTTCCGGCAGTCTATATAGCTTCGGTACAACAGCTAGCACGGAAAGGGCTCTAGGCGCCGTTCCCACCGACTCCACGGGAACCATTCGCTACGGCGTGCGCATACGCAATACTTCCTCAATCACCCTAACCGAATTTACCGCTTCCTATTACGCGGAATGGTGGCGAGAAGGGGGCTCAACCACGCGCCAGCAACTGGTTGTGGATTACAGTTTGAACGCCACCGACCTCGTGAGCGGTACTTATACGAACTCGGCTCCTTTAACCTTCTCGGCCCTACCAAGAGCAATCGGCCCCAGATTTCCTCATGGGATGAACGGCAATCTGCCGCAAAACCGAATCCGATTAACGGACACTATCACGGGCTTAAATTGGGCGCCTGGCACTGACCTCTGGCTCCGCTGGTCTAAGGCAAACGATCCTCAAAACGATCATGGCTATGCCACCGACGACTTCCAGCTATCGGCCGTACCCGAACCTGCCACGATAGCTTGCCTGGGTCTGGCCTTGCTCGGCCTTGTCTTGAGACGCCGCCGAACCTGAGGCTCTTTCTTTAGCTCTGCTCCCAGCCGGTGGCCGCGTGGCCCCCGGCTCTTTTTGTTGCGCACGAGGCCAACCAATCCGTCGAAGAGGTAGAATCACCCTTGCTGCGGGAGCGACATTGGCTGAAATCTGCAGTCGACAATCTCCCTGAATCGGACTCGGTTCTAGTATTTCTGCGGGGTTTTCAAAAAAAACAAAAATTCTTGTCACAGTTGGAATAAGTCCTGCTATACTATCGATTGTCAATTGGTTTTGGGAATTACCCAAAGGAGGAGCATCGTGCTTAAAGGTTTATTTGCACTTGGCGCTATTCTGATCGTTGGAGCTGCTAACGCGCTCATCATTGAAACTGAGTCGAACAATACGTTCGGCACCGCTAATGCCGTAACTCGGGCCGCGTCACCGTGGGCCGATCTCGGTAATATGCGACTCGGTGGAACTGGTGGAGACGTCGACTTCTTCAGCATCAACCTTATCGCCGGTGAGATCATCACAATCGTCACCACGCCCCAGCCCCCGGATTTCACAACCCCGGATACGCTGCTCGGCTTGTTTGACAATAATCAGACTCTATTGCAATTGGACGACGACTCGGGTCCTGGACTTGGCTCGCTTGTTCAATGGCAAGCGACCTACACGGGTACGCACTTTTTTGCAGTGACCGGGTTCCCCGACCAGAATTTCACGGGCGGCCACTCGCAAGTCGGCAACTATGTCTTGACGGTTAGTATCGTTCCTGAGCCGGCGACTATTCTCGCTTTGGCTGCTGGAGCTGGATTGCTGATCGCACGACGTCGACGAAAATAGACTGAATCTTTCGCAAGCGTCAAGAATCTGGAGCTAGGCCTATCGGCTTGGCTCCAGATTCTTGACGCTTGCGAGACCTTACCTAAATCCTAAAGAAGCGTCTCGATCAAAAGCCTTTTTTGGCCAGGAACGAGCATAGGTCCGCGATTCGGCAGCTATACCCCCACTCATTGTCGTACCAGGCGATGACCTTTACCAAGTTCCCGAGGCCAACCGTATCCTTCGCGCTGAAGATCGAGGAATGCTCGTTTCCAATCAGATCGCTGGAGACCAATTCCTCTTCCGTGTACTGGAGAATATTGCGCAAAGGGCCGTCGGCTGCCTCTTTCATGGCTTGGTTGATTTGTCCAGGACTTGCTTCCCGCTCCAGGATAGCGGTGAAGTCGACGACGCTCACCGTTCGGGTAGGAACTCGAAAAGCCATGCCGGTAAATTTTCCCTTGAGCTCAGGAATCACCAGGCCGACCGCTTTCGCAGCTCCTGTGCTGCTGGGCACGATATTTTCCGCCGCCGCCCGAGCATCGCGAAGGTCCTTTGCCGCGGTATCGACAGTCCTCTGTGAGTTTGTGTACGAGTGCACCGTGGTGAGGAGCCCTCGATCGATACCGAATTTGTCGTGAAGAACCTTTGCTACTGGCGCCAATCCGTTGGTGGTACAGCTAGCATTGCTGATGACGTGATGCTTTCCGGCATCATACATGTTGTCATTGACGCCGAGCACGATAGTTAAATCTTCGTTTTTCGCGGGAGCCGAAATGATGACCTTCTTTACTCCGCGGGTGCGGTGGGCGGCGGCTTGCTGAGCGTCCGTAAATCGCCCTGTGCATTCGAGCACAACCTCACAACCGACGCTATCCCAAGGGATTTGAGCGGGATCGGTTTGAGCAAATACGCTGATTCGGTCACCATCTACGGTTATCGATGTTTCATCGTGTTCGACCGTTCCCGCGAACGGACCATAGGTGGTGTCGTACTTAAAGAGATGCGCATTGGTCAGGGTGTCGGTTAGATCGTTTATGGCAACGATGTCAAATTCGCCCTTATAGCGTTTGAGCATCGTCCTGAGGGAAAGTCTTCCAATTCGTCCAAATCCGTTTATGCCAATCTTGGTTGCCATTCTGGTTCGGAGTGTACCGTTCTTCGATCGTTAGGCCGGTGTGCCTGGGGCCGGAAGCGTGGGTTTCAATATTTTTAGGGAAATCAACCAACCCGCGGCCAGGCATAGCGCACATCCCACGAAAGGAGAGTAACGCCCAAAATCTCCATGTCGGGTCAAGGGTTGTAGTTTTTCATACAGAAGTCCTCCTATCGGAGCCCCGATGATGGCGCCAAGACCCTGGGC
>JBBQMJ010000176.1:0-6921 GCA_038328815.1 Fimbriimonadales bacterium
CGGCAAGCGCATCAAAGAGCACCCCGAACTGGCGAGGGCCATTCTGGATTCAGGCAACGAAGTCGGCAACCATACCCAAGACCATCTTCGCCTAGACACCCTTCGCGCCGATCAGGTCAAGAACGAGCTTGTGAACTGCGAAACCAACTTCTTCCGCGCTACTGGCACCCACATGCACCTCTTCCGCCCGCCCGGCATGCGCTTCAACGACGACATCATGGATGCCGTGATGAAGATGAACTACACCACGGTTGGCTGGGATGTGGGCGCCAAAGACTTCGTCGGCGCCAACCTGAAAGGCCAAACTCAAAGCCCCAAACTGATCGCGGACAGCGTCCTAAAGCAACTCGAAGACGGCGTGATCATCCTTCTCCACGACAATCCCGACACCGCCGCGGCCCTGCCACAAATCCTGGACAAGCTGAAGGCCGATGGCTACAGGGTGCTCGACGCGAGTCAAATGATGGCCCATTTGCCCAAGCCCGTTTCCGTGCCAACTAACGCTCGGTAGCAATAAACCTAAAGTGAAGTCTTAGGGTTTTGCCAGAATACGGCAGACACCTGTCCGTCAACCCATAAGGGGACGTTGGAAACAATGACTTGGCGTTTTGCCGAGTACCAGGCAAGATGATTCAGTCAGGTTCTCAGTGTGGTCTTATTTGTGTCCACGAGAATGATGGTTTGGAGGAGTGATGATTGACAAAGGCAAAGGTGCCACGCAATTCGCTCGGCATATCCTTGAATACACGGAGGACCGAGTTTTTGAAGTTCAATTGAGCGACAAATCCGAGGCAGTGTTAGTGAAGGATCAGTTGAAGCAGCTAGGTTGCCTAGTTGACGGACCAGATAGATCACATTGGCTGATGGTTGTCAAACCATATTAGTCGCAGGCCTCCCATGCGGGGGGGCCAAAGAGGCAATCGCCACTAATCAGCGCTGGCGTGGAATTAAGGCTGAAGCGGCATCCGACAAGGGGTTCTATAATGAATCATGGCGACCGCTACCCCTTCTCTCAACGCTCATCGCGCTTCCTTGAAGGAAGTCGATCCGGAAATCTACAGTCTGATCAAGAAAGAGGAGCAGCGGCAGGAGCATAATCTGGAGCTCATCGCCAGCGAGAACATCGCCAGCATGGCGGTGCGTGAGGCGATGATGAGCGTGCTGACTGATAAGTACGCCGAGGGCTATCCGGGTAAGCGCTATTACGGCGGATGCGACGTTGTCGATGAAGTAGAAACGATCGCCATCGACCGGGTCAAGGCCCTTTACGGAGCGGAGCACGCCAACGTCCAACCCCACAGCGGCGCGCAAGCCAACATGGGCGTCTATTTCGCTTTCATGCAGCCGGGCGACACCCTAATGGCAATGAATTTAGCTCACGGCGGCCACCTCACTCATGGCTCGCACGTGAACTTCAGCGGACAGCTTTACAAAGTTGTTCCTTACGGCGTACGTGAGGACACGGAGGTTATCGACTACGACGAATTCAGAAGGCTCGCCCACGAGCATCGCCCGCGCATGATCGTCAGCGGCGCCACCGCCTACTCACGTATTTTCGACTTTGCCGAAATCAGAAAGATCGCCGACGAAGTCGGCGCTTTCCACATGTGCGACATGGCCCACTACTCCGGCCTCATCGCAGCCGGCGAGTATCCCTCGCCCATTCCTCACTGCGACTTCGTCACAAGCACGACTCATAAGTCGATTCGCGGCCCCCGTGGTGGCATGATTCTCTGCAAAGAGCAGTTCGCCAAAGAAGTTGACAAATCCATCTTCCCAGGAATACAGGGCGGCCCCTTAATGCACGTCATCGCCGCGAAAGCAGTGTGCTTCAAAGAAGCAGCCGAGCCAAGCTTCAAGGATTATCAGAAGCAGATCAAGAAGAACGCTGCGGCACTTTCGGCGGCAATGTCTGAAGAAGGATTTAGGATCGTTAGCGGGGGTACAGATTCGCACTTGATGCTGGTGGATCTGAGGCCGTTTAACGTAACGGGTAAGGTCGCCCAAATCGTCCTCGACACCGTGAACATCACGACCAACAAGAACTCGATCCCGTTCGACCCGGAGAAGCCATTTGTATCATCCGGCATCCGCTTGGGCACGCCGGCGACGACGACGCGAGGAATGCAGGAGCCTGAGATGAAGCAAATAGCCTCGCTCATTGCCAGGGCGTTGAAGAACTGCGAGAACGAGGCTGAACTCACGTCTGTCAGGAAAGATGTCGTGAAGCTTTGCGACCGATTCCCGATCCACAGCATGTAGAAAAATAGCCGCTCGGTTGCGAAGATTTTTCTTTGGGAGGGTCG
Organism: Fimbriimonadales bacterium; assembly: GCA_038328815.1. Lineage (GTDB taxonomy): Bacteria > Armatimonadota > Fimbriimonadia > Fimbriimonadales > Fimbriimonadaceae > JBBQMJ01. The sequence goes on from JBBQMJ010000176.1 coordinate 2,307, forward strand.
AACCCCGTTTCGACCTTGCCCAGGTCATGGTTATCGGATAATCCGCGTTTAGGTCCACCCACGAAAGGACAAGAAGAGGCCCGTCCCCTCACAAAGAACTTCTTCGGAAAGAGCAGCATTCCTGCCGAATGCTTAGGCCCGGGCGACTTTGCCGTTCTTTGCCGGCGTGGCCCGCTTCGCACGAGGCTTTGGCTTCGGCTTCGCCTCTGCGTGGACGTACTCCTCGTATTTCTCGATCATTTCCTCGTTTCGCACGTTCGCCTCATTTCTGCTCTTTCGAGCCCAAAGGGTTAGAGCCACAGCCGAGACTAGGAGAGCAACGCTCCCGCCGATGAGAAAGATTCCTCGTTGTTTGTCCATGGTTTATTCCTACAAAACTTCGGGCAGAGAGCCCTTACCCATTATCTTACTGTGCCGAGCGATGTTGTGGGGGTGAAACTTGGCGGATCGCTGGCAGGGAAGGATTCTTCCGAGGCCGCATCGATCATACGCTCAGCGCTCGAGGGTATATCGAGACGAAGTCGTCGGCGAACCGAAGGGTCCTGCAGGGCTTGGCGAACAACTAGAGCAAGTCCAACCAGGCTTATGGCGCTGCTTACGATCCAAAGGGCTTTACGATCCTTCATGCGGGAACTCCCAGCAACCACTTGGCTGCTAGGAGTTTGACGTCGCCTGACACCTTTCAGTTCTTAGGTGTTGAACTTTGGCGGGACCTTTGCCTGAGTCGGATTCGGCGCAGGCGCTTGCTTGGGCGCGGGCGCAAGTGGTGCAGGCTCATCGGGCTCCGCCGCAGTGACGGCTTTCTTGGCTTGGTTATTGCCGCCATCATCCAACCGCATGGTACTGTTCACAAGTTGGGCTGCCAGGACCGTCTGGATAACCCCCGTGATTTGATCGGCGGCGCCACCGGCCGCACCCTTACCGTCGCTTGAAATATTGATCAGCCTTGCTTGCGCGAGAGCGTTGGCAATAGCTGGGGCGATTTGCGGTAGCAATTCTAGCTGCCTCAGGGCAAGGTAGGAGTCACCGCCCTCCGCGATAGCCGAGTTGATTTGCCGGATGGCTTCCGCTTGAGCGGTTGCCGTGACACGAATCCTTGTCGCTTCAGCTTCAGCCGCCGCTTCCGCTTGAATCTTGACCTTGGTAGCATCAGCCGATGCCTGGGCAATCTGGGTTGCCTTTAGCTCCGCCTCGCGTAGGGCAGCAAGTGCATCCTGCTTCTTCGCCTCTGCTTCGGCAATCACTGCGGCGTTCTGCGCGCGCCTTTGCTCTAAGTCGCGCTGCTTATCGTTAACCGCTTGCTCCGCGCCAAGCTGCGCCTCACGCGCTCTACGTTCCTGGTCAGCCTGCACGATGTCGGCGTTTGCTTTCGCTTCTACGGCCGACTGACGACGCCTAGCTTCAGCAACTTCGCTCTGCACCTCTTTGATGTTCAGCGAGTTGAAAACGAGCCCAAGGTCTTGGAGCTCGCGTGAGCACGCACTCTTGATGATGATCGCAAGTCTGTCGTCCTCCTCGGTAACGGCGGCCGCCAGCGAACTGGAGAACTGTCGGGCCGGAAGAGGGTCGGGAGTGTCGCCGGTAATGTCGGGACCCTGTGTGACGCGCGAATTAAAGAGCTCATCGTGGTGGAGCAAGTTAATAGCCCGGCGGCCCGTGGAGGTCAGGAGGTCGGTAAGCGTCGAGGTCTGCTCTGGGGCAGGCTTCGCGAAAAACCTATTGGCAGCTGTGCGAACCATCTCATTACTATCGCCAACGCTAACAATGGCGCTCGCAAGAACCCTAACCTTGATCGGCCTCGGCTGGCCGGTCCGGTCGATGTCTGCCGTCTGGTCAGAAATATCAAGGTCAATATTAATGGCCTTGGAAGGAATCGTCGTCGAGGTCATGACGAGCGGAAACTCGATAGCCTTACAAGGACCTTTGAAAACTCGCACGCCCATAAAGCCGCTGATGATGCGGATAGTGCCAGCCGAGACAGTAGTGAGACACCTGGCCACCGTGATAAGCGCCAGGATGATAAGTAGGGCTATGGCTAAGCCATAGAATGAAGGAGGAACTGTTGCGCTAGGGTCCATATTTGTTCACTTAGGATTACGGGGCAGGTTGCGAATGGGTTACTCTGCCAGATCGCGGCTGACGCGGCAAATGTTCTTTGTGGCGTCTACTTCGAGGATTACGACTGAATCTCCTTTGCAGATGTGAACGCCTCGTTGCAGCTCCTCGTGGTCCATCCTACCAAGAAGCTGAACCGTCTGGCCGTCAAGGATGAACTTGATCAATCCGTTTCCTGATCGATCAAAGGCGGTCTCCGCAGTGGCTGTTTGAGACACGACGCCTTCAAGACCTTCGCTTGGCGGGGCTGCCGCCCTAAAGAGCAGTGAGATTAAGGGCCTAAGAACGCCTAGATCGAAGAGCAGACCGCAAAGAATCGCGACGACAATGGTCATCGAATGGCTAAGCATGTGGCGGAAGAACATGCCTGAAAGGCCAAAGCCGATCATCAGCGCAAAGAGGTCCATCGGTGAGATCAGCAACAATCCAGCCGACTGAGCCCAATGCAAGACCCAGGCGCTTGTTGTCTGTGTAGGGGCCGAAGCGTGTGCCGCCCCGTGGGCCGCGTGCCCGTGACCTCCTGCGTGGCCATGCCCGAGTGCCGCGTGAGGTCCGTGTCCTACAGAGGGACCGTGTCCGATCTGGGGTCCATGCCCGTGACTTACCGAGGAATGGCCGCCTTGGCCACCGCCATGTCCATGCACGAAACCGAGTAGCGCCATAAGCACAAACCCGATCGCTCCCGTGCAAAACAGAACCTGATAGATCACCCTAGGCTTATAGTGACGCAAATTCACTCAACTGCGCTGCAATTGCCACCTCATCCAGGTAGTAATCTGGGCCATGCCGAACCGCCTCGCGGATGAAATCTCGCCTTACCTCCTCCAACACAAGGACAATCCGGTGGATTGGTACCCCTGGAGCGACGAGGCGTTTGCCAAAGCAAAGGCCGAAAACAAGCCGATTTTCCTAAGCGTAGGCTACTCATCGTGCCATTGGTGCCACGTGATGGAGCACGAGTCGTTCGAGGACGAGAAAGTGGCCGAGCTTCTCAACAAGCGCTTCGTCAGCGTGAAGGTCGACCGGGAAGAGCGGCCTGACATTGACGAGGCCTACATGACAGCGGTCCAACTCAGTAGCGGACATGGTGGCTGGCCGATGACCGTTTTCTTGACACCAGATGCAAAGCCGTTCTTTGCTGGTACCTATTTTCCGAAGGCAAACTTAACGCAGGTTGTCGCTCAGATAAGCACGGCATGGGCGACGGGTCGAAAGGAATTGGTCGACGCAGCGAATGAGTTCGCGAAGGCGATCTCGGAAGTGCTAACCAAGTCTGCCCCCGGCACTTTCACGAAGCTGGACGAGGCCTTCGTCGAACAATGCATCAAGACCATCGCCTCCGATTTCGACAGCGAAAATGGTGGGTTCGGGAAGTCTCCCAAGTTTCCGCCTCATGGCGCTCTGCAACTGTTGATGACCTACGCCCTAAGACCTCAATCTAAGACAGAACTCCGGGAAGCTGCTCTCGGCATCGCCTTGGCCACGCTGGAGCGAATGTGCCGAGGCGGCATTAGGGACCATGTCGGCGGCGGGTTCCATCGCTACTCAACGGACGAAAGGTGGCTCCTGCCGCACTTCGAAAAGATGCTCTATGACAATGCGCTGATGCTGGGCAATCTAGTGCATGGCTCGGCGATCGCGGCCCAAGTCGATGCAGGTCTTGAGGCACTTCTGACAGATGCAGCGCAAGACCTGATCGCCTGGCTGGGCACAGAAATGATGTCGCCAGAGGGCCTTTTCTATTCAGCGCTCGATGCTGACAGTGAGGGCGAAGAAGGGAAGTTCTATGTTTGGACGGCCGCGGAAGTACGGGAAGTGTTGGGTAGCCGCGCAGATGGGTTCATGAAAGCGTACGGCTTTGAGGAAGGCGGCAATTTCCGAGACGAGGCGACTCAGGAATTCTCAAGCAACAACATTCCATACATGGTCGACCCAACCTACGATGTGACGGACGACTTGGTGAAGCTGAAGTTCGCCAGAGAAAAGCGCACGCGTCCCATGCTCGATAACAAGGCGATCATCGCCTGGAATGGCATGATGATCGCTGCACTTGTGGACGCCGGTCGCATGGCAGAAGCGGAGGGGACAGCGGAAGCAATCATCTCGGCCGAGGCAAGCCACGGCCGTTTGCCGCATCAGGTCTCGGGCGGGATACCGGGCGGCCGAGCTTTTCTTGACGACTACGCCTCCGTCATCGATGGCCTCATCAAGCTCGGATCTACGGCTGAACTAATTAGGCAGCTAAAGGACGAAGCACCCGAGGAATTCGCCCAACTTGGTCTGAAGACAGGAAAGCGTGAGGGACAGTTCTGGCTCCGACAAGCAGCGCGACTCGCCAAGGAAATGGTCGAGCGATTCTACGATGAAGAGCGAGGCGCATTCTTTGGCACCTCCGATGATCATGAAAAGTTATTCGGCCGAACGAAGCCGGTGTTCGATCAACCAACTCCTAGTGGCAATGCCATGGCCATCCGCTGCATGTTGGCACTAGGCGATACCG
>JBBQMJ010000177.1:0-6900 GCA_038328815.1 Fimbriimonadales bacterium
CACCGCCGTCAAGACCGCCGACATTTTGAAAGCAATTACCCTGCAGCCTGGGCAGGTCTTCAATAACAAGAGCATCAAGCCGAGCAGTGATGCCATTACGACTTTGTATACGAAGAAAGGGTTCTTCGCTCGAATTGATGCATTTGGTCCGCTGAAAGAATCGCCCAATACGGTGAGCATTTCGATCATTGAGCTTACGGTTGGGGCGGTAAAGGTTACGGGCACGGTTCGCACGAAAGACCGAGTTATGCGGCACCTCATCCGAACACGCACGGGCGATCCATACAATGTTCGCAAGTGGGAAGCAGACTTAAAGAGAATTTACGGAACGCAATGGTTTGAGACCGTCAAGAGTACGGAAGATGACCGGAGAGAGCTTGGAAAGGTTGACCTCACTGCAGACGTGAAGGAAGCTAAGACGGGGACAGTAGGCGTGGGCCTTCAGCTTGACCCTAGAAGCAACCTCGCCGGATTCGTCCGAGTGAGCGATAACAACTTCCGAGGAACTGGCCAAACGGTTGGCATTAACTATCTTCAGGCAACGACGGGCGGTGGAGCTAGCGTTGACCTGAACTACAGCAACCCGTTCATCGATAGCCGGGACACGTCCATGTCGATCTCGGTTTATAGCCGCCTCATCTATCGATTTGCGGGAAGCGGATTTGGTGCGGTCACAACGCCAACCAACGATAACTCATACAATGAGCGGCGGACGGGCGGCACCCTTGGATTCTCGAGGGAGATCAAACAGGAACTGTTCGCAAACATTAGCAGCCGGTTTGAGCACATCAAGACGAACAACCTCAGCACGACGATCAGCGACTCGTTCATTCAGCAGGACGGAGACGTTGGTGTACTGACTCTGGGCCTTACGCGCAACCGACGAGACGTTGACTTAGATCCATCACGAGGCGACTGGGTTAGGGTCTCACTAGACCCGGGCTATAGTCGAATCACGGAAGTGGGCGGAGCAAACCCAGACAACAGCATATTGGGATCGAACACGTTCTTGAAGAAGAATTTGGAGATTCGGAAATACTGGTCGCCGGGCCAGCCGCCAAGACTCCGAGACTTGGATGCTTCGCGAAGGGTTATCGCTTTCCGAATGCGCTACGGCGGGATTACTGGCAAGGTGCCTTTCTTCGAGCAGTACTTCGCTGGTGGCTCCGAAACCATCCGCGGATACCCGGAGGATCGATTCTGGGGACGCCAGAACCTACTCACGACCCTAGAGTATCGGCACCCGGTTCAGAAGTCATTCAACGTCATAGGGTTCGTGGATTACGGCGGCGCCTGGGGCGGTTACGGAACGGTTAACTCGTACACGCAGTCGGAGAAAATCTCGCTCCACGTTGGATATGGAGTTGGCATGAGCTTCAAGACACCCCTCGGCCCAATTCGGTTGGACCTCGGTTTTGACGACCACGGAAAGTCACGGACGCACTTCCTCATCGGAACGTCGTTCTAAAGGCAGGGAATGAATAAATCAATCAAGTTAGGAATAGTGGCGGCGTCAGCCGCGCTGGCGCTTTTCAGCGCAATCGGTTTCCAAGCGAAGACCGAAAAGTATGGCGTGGTGGACATCGCCAAGGTCTTCAATGACAGCGACTACACGAAGAAGCAGAACGACCAGCTTCGGTCAATTGGCGATGCGAGGACGGGAATCCTTGACTTCATGGAGAATTTTCGGGTCTTCACAGCCGAGCAGGCTACGAGGTTCAGAGAACTAAGTCTCAAGGCTTCTCGGACACCTGCTGAGCAGACTGAGCTCGACCAGATCAAAGCCGCTGTACAGGCGTCTGATTCTGCGTTCAAGCAACTCCAGACTAAGGCGAACCCCACACCGGCCGAAGTTACTCAGTTGCAGGATTTCAATGCGCGATCCCAGGCTTCGGCGACCCTCTCCCAGCGATGGGCACGGGAGTTCGACGACGAGGTTCGCACGCTTAATGAGAAGATGCGGGCCGACACAATGGACCGGATCAAGCTTGCTCTGAAGGACGTTGGCGCTAAGCAGGGTTATACGCTTCTGTTCAGCGAAGACGTTGCGCCGTACGGGGCAAATGACATGACCACCGATGTGGTCAAGGCGATGAACGCCCAGAAGGGATGAACAAAAATGAAAAACACTAAATTCCTTAAACTTGGCTGGATCGCCGCGGCGGCCCTGCTTGGGATTCTAATGGCAAGCGCCTTCCAGGCTACGACCGAAAAGTTCGGCGTGGTTGACATTTCCAAGGTTGTCGAGGACAGCGACTACGGTAAGGCGAATCAAGAGAAGTTCAAGAACCTCAAAGCAGCTCGTGAGGGCATCCTTGAGTTCGTTGATAACTATCGGGTTCTGACTAACGAGCAAGCTCAAAGGATTTACGACCTAAGCTTGAAAGAGACGCAGACCGCCGAGGAAAAGGCTGAGTTGGATCGCGTAAAAGCTGACGTGATTGCTGCAAGCAAGAAGTCGTTGGAACTTCAGAGCAAGCCAAGCATTTCACCCGAGGACCGAACGCTGATGGAGGAGTACTCCAAACGGAGCCAGACGATGGAAATGGTTGCACAGCGTTGGTACAAAGGATTCACGACTGAAATGCAGAGCTGGGCTGATAAGCAGAAGCTTGCAAGCGTGGAAAAGGCGCGTGTAGCCATTCAAGAAGTGGCGAAGGCCCAGGGCTATTCAATCGTGTTCGAAGTTGGCATCGCACCTTATGGAGCGAACGACATTACGGATGCAAGCCTCAAAGCAATGAATGCAAAGAAACCGTGAGTGGATCCTTCTAGCCGCTCTTGTACTTGGCGGGTGCACAAAGCAGTCGCCAAGTGTCTTTGTTGACCTACAAACTGTTTTAGCCTCGGATTCTCGGCCAGCCGCGCCAGCCCAAGTTCAAGGGATCGCGCCAAAGCCGCTTACGGCTCCAGCCATGTCGATGCCTCCTCTGTCCGAAGAGGTCATCCTGGGTGAATCTGCCTCCAGTGTTAAATCTGCGGACGTTCTGATCAGGCGAAATCGGATTAAGGCGTACCGTGAGCTTGAGGCCAGGCTGCGCGAGGTCTATGTTGCGGAGGTCCAACGAGCAGAGCAAGACCAGGTTGATGCACTTGCGCCGGCTAAGACCGCTGCCGCAGAGGCGGCTCGCGTAAAACTGCGCACAATTTTCGAAGACTACGCCGTGCAACGTGGCCCCCTGGTCACGCGCATCGCTCTGATTGCCGGGTTTCCTGATCCTGATCCACATTCACGCAGACCTCCGGTGGAAGACAGCCCTGTTGTCCAAAAGCGCCTTGATGAGGCAAAGTCGCTCCGCGCGCAGATTGCGGAACTGGACACGGCCTATAGCGCAACGGTGGCATCGCTGCTTGCCGGCGTGGATAAGGAATCAGATGCCGACCTAACCCGAATCAAAGCAGGCATGGAGTTGGCTCGTACGCAGGCAGAGCAGAAGGCTAAGGTAGACGCCGCAAAGCAGGCGCGGTCCATCGAATCGAGTATCGGACCATCATTGGCATCGGAAGGAGATACCGTCTTGCCCGCTGTGCCTGGTCGTTCGATTCCGGGCCGCTCGGTGGCCACCAAGGCATTACAGCCACAAGTTTCGCCTGTTGCCATCTCAAATGACGAGGTGGCCAGGATGCAGCAACTTCAAGACGAATTGGCGATTTGGCTCGCCATCAACGGGTACCGTCAAGCTGAGTCACGCAAGGATGCGCCTGACCGCACAAGTGTGTTTATCGAATGGAGAAAAAGCCACCACCTTGGACCCTGAAAGAGCTTGCGGAGATGCTTGGCGGCGACTTACACGGGCCGGCAGACATGCTGATTGTCGCGCCGACTAATTCCGGCGGCGATGATCCGGCAGGCATTGCTTTTGCGGAAGACAAGCAGCACTTGGATGAAGCAGAGCAATCTCAGGTTGGGGCTTTGCTCCTGCCAAGGGGCACAACGTCATCGAAGCCGAATATTCAAGTCGATGCGCCTCGCTCTGCTTTTGGCTTGTTACTGCACCTTAGCGCCAGGGACCTGCCGATTAACCAGGGAGTCCATCCGACTGCCGTCGTCGATCCTTCTGCTAGCGTTGATCCGTCCGCCTCAATTGGTCCCTATGTGGTTGTGGAGCGTGGGGCCGAGAGTAGGGCTTACGCTCGCATTTATCCGTTCTGCTACGTTGGCGAGGATTGTGTTGTCGGTCACCGTTGTACGCTCTATCCACACGTGGTTTTGTACCAAGACGTGGCGCTCGGCGCCCATACCGTAGTCCACGCAGGGACGATTATCGGCGCGGACGGATTTGGATACTTCTGGGATGGCGCGAAGAGGGTCAAGGTGCCTCAGGTGGGCTCAGTGCGGATTGGTCCTAACGTGGAAATAGGCGTCCTGACGGCGGTGGATCGTGCCACGGCGGGAGAGACTTCAATTGGTGAAGGGACGAAGATCGATAACCTCGTCCAAATCGCGCACAACGTGACTATCGGCGACCACACGGTTATCGCTGCTTTGGCTGGAATCAGTGGCAGCAGCAAAGTCGGTAGCAGGGTTGTAATGGGTGGAGGCGTGGACTTGAACGACCACGTTACGGTGGGTGACGACATCACGCTAGGTGGCCGCACTGGCGTCACGCAAGATATCACAGAGCCAGGCACTTACTTCGGATTCCCCGCCAAGCCGATTGGCGAGGGGTTGCGGTCATTGCTGGCAGTGACAAAGCTTCCCGATCTCATCCAACGAGTGCGGAAACTTGAGAAGGCGGCTGAGAAACCAAAGAAGGAAGACCGGTGACCTCGCCAAGGAAGACCCTGGCCACAGGACTGGCCTTTGAAGGGGTGGGCCTTCACACGGGAACGCCGGTTAGCGTCAAGATTCACCCTTCGGACCAAGGCATTGCATTTCGGAAAGGTGGTCAGCGCTGGAAGGCGAGCCCTGAGAATGTGACCGATACGACACGGTGCACAAGGCTCGGTGAGATCGCGACCATTGAGCATTTGATGAGCGCATTTGCCGGTCTGGAAATCACGGATGCTGAGGTTGAGGTCGAGGGAAACGAACTACCGGCAATGGGCGGGTGTTCGTTAGGTTATCTAACGATATTGGTTGGGTGCGGATATGCGACGCTGGGGTCCTTAGAAGCAAAGCCCCTTTTCAAGCGCGTGTTCTTCCAGGAGAACGCGATCAAAGTTGCGGTGGCAAGTGGAACTGGCCATTGGAAGTTCAGCTTCGATATGGGCGACCGTTGGCCAGAGGTTCAGGTCTTTGAGACTGCGGACGTTGTGAAGGACTACGCCAGCCAAATTGCGCCAGCCCGGACATTTGCTCTTGAAGACGAACTGCCGATGATTGAGCAAGCGGGCTTGGGGAAAGGTTTGGATGAGGAAAGCGCGGTGATCCTAGTCCATCCCGACACCTACCGCTTTCCGACGCGCTTTCCTGATGAGCCGGCACGGCATAAGATGCTGGACTTAATGGGCGATTTGTACTTGGCGGGGATACCCATGAGGGCGCTGAATGTCGTCGCGGAGCGGTCGGGGCACCGGGCGAACGTGGAGACCGCTCGGCGGTTGGTTGAGATGGTGAATGCCGGGGAGTAGGTAGAACGAGGTCTTCTCGGAAAGGGGTAAGAGCGAGGCGAGAGGATCTTGATTGGGAGCGCGCCGTTCCTACCAGAGCGCGGCGTGACCAAAACCGGTCCCTCCACTTCGCTTTTTATTGCTACGGTCGGGATGACGAATCCGGGGGTGGCGGCACAATGGGACAGCTTCGGTCGTGCCGCCGTTCCAGGCTATTATCCCCGTGTCTCTTGTAGCCATAGCAGTTCGCGGAGACGCTCCACTCCCGCCTTCAAATGTCTTCGGAAGCTGGCGATGGAGATGTCTAGACGCTCCGCTGCACTCTCCTGAGAGCGCTCCGGCTTGAAGTAGGTCATGAGGAGGGCCTCGTAAAGCTTTCGATCCTTTGTCGATCCCTTTAGGCCATCTGCGGCTTGGACGAGGGCGGTTTGTAGTTCTCGAACTCGCGCGGCGGAATCTGTCGACCTTTCCACCTTGTCATTGATCAGGCGCGAGTTAAGGAGGGGGCTTTGGCTGAGCTTGGCCTGGTTTGAGAAAGTCTTGAGCGCATCGAGGACGGCTTGATCGAAGTCTTCTTTCGATAGAACGAGGACCTCGTGCGCTGCTTTTGGCGCTTCTTGCGCGCCTGAACCCAGGGGCACTTCCCGTTCGCTCAACAGGGTTAGCCATGCCTGCGGAGAAAGGGCCCGCCAGTCGTGGCCGTGCATGCCATACGCTTTGCCTTCAATCTTGAAATCCGCTTCGGGCAAACGCTTCAGGGCGGCGTAGGCGAAAACGGGCGCCCAGAAATCGGGCTCCGCGCAGGGGAAGAAGCTGAACGCCAGATTTGAGGTCACCAGATAGTGGCGAACGATGTTGACGAAGATGATGCTCTGGGCCGGGGAAACGCCCTGGTACTCAGTCGCTGCCATCCAGAACCGAAAAATAGAACACCGCTCTCTCTTGCGCAGCGGCGCGTTTTCAGTGAGATACCGTCGTGCCGCATCGACACATGGATCGGAAGGCTCAGCTTCAGCCGCCTCTGGCGATAGATCAAGTGCAAACAGGAAACCTGCGATCCCCGATTCCGCTGTGGAGTCCCGGACGACAAGGGCATTCTGGGATTGAGCCTTCAGCCAATATTCGCAAGGGCGGCGTTGCTCGGGCCCTCCAGCTTCCGAACCATGCTTACCAAAATAGGAATGTCCCCTGGCCGTGCCTGGTCCACAAAGGCCTGCGGCGCGGCATCCCAACTGAAGAATGGCTGAACCACCGGATTCTCGCGATGCAGGAAGATGTAATCGAAGAGGATGGCTTGCTGAGCTTCATCCGAGGCCCGATTAAGGCGGGCCGAGTAATAGGCTCTGG
>JBBQMJ010000178.1:0-6885 GCA_038328815.1 Fimbriimonadales bacterium
CCCATCTGCTCGCACGCGGAGTCGGCACCTCGTCTCCGAATTGTTAGCGATCGCTGCCGCCACATTCGGAATATTCACGGTCACGACCGATGTCGTCGTAGTCGCGGACCGAGTGTCTAAATTCGCATAAGAGCCGGCAACGAAATCATAAGAATCGATTCGCTGGGTAAGGCCCGTAATGCTGACCTGATTCGCAACCCTAAGGGTAAGGGCTGAGCCAGTAGCGCGAGGCGCCGTCCCAGAGCAAATGAGCGTGACCGGAGACTCCGTCCTCAGGGCTGTAACACCATTGCGAATGACCAGGAATGAGTCCTCGTGATAGGCGAGATCAGAAAGGTCGCCTCTCACTAGGGTGCCTCGAAAAATGATGAAACTTCCCGGCGTGAAGCCTACCGGCCCGGCCCCTGCCGTCCAATCAATCGAGTTGGACAGGAGGCGTGAAAAATTCGGGTCGTTTACAGTCTGAATGCCGTTGACGCTTGAGAAACAGAGGAAGCGACCTAGGCTCACGGCAGCACCTACCACGGCAGGAAGCCGGGGAAGCGAATTAAAGTAACCGGCTGCGGTTGGGCGGACATTCAGCAACGATTCCGACCCCTGGATGCTCGTCAAAGGAAAGGTGAACTGGCCTGGCAATCCGGCGTCGAGGACTGAGTTTGGCAGTTCCACTGAGTACGTCGCGGTCGCCGCCGCATCAAAAGTAAACATGGCGCCAGGAGCGTAAGGCGCTAATACCTGAAAGCTGCCCTGAGCGCCAACCTTCCAACAAAACCACTCGCTCGTTACGAGGCCTCCGCCGTTCTGTATAAAAGAAAGTAGCGCGCTCTGGCCGCTCATTGGCATATCTCCCTGACTCCAGTTGTATGTTGCCTGCAAATAAACAACTTGCTGGCCGGTCAGGCTTTGCGTTCCGTCAAAAGCCGTGTACTCGACTCCCAGCGTTACCGTGTGCCCGTGTCCCTGTAGGCTGGAAACCACGGCGTTGTCGGCCGTTACATCGCCCGAGGACATCACGTAAATCGTTGCCGCCTGAGCGACTAGGCCAGAAAGAATAAGCAGCGCTAATAGAGCGATTCGAAAGTTCATAAGTGGGTCCTCGGCTCCATGATACAACAGCTGCTCATCGTCGGTTGACGAATTAGCCTGGAGTCGGCCGGCAATTTGACGAGGTTCTGTCAAGTCTCCTCGAGCTCGGACTGAATGCGATGAGCTTTTTAGGTTCTTATCTGTCCGTCCTTTTTTGTCGATGAGACGTTTTTTGTATTATACTTTTGGCAAGAGCGTTTATCAGATGACATGTCGGGGGAAAAGTTTGCGTCCAATTGCGATCGCTGCAGTTTTGGTTTTGTTGCCGACCATTTCGAGGGCGAACGGCCCATTCACCGAGATCAGGGGGTCCATGGAATTCTCTGGCACGATGATCGTGCGCCCTACTGCGTTTGCGCAGGCCCTGGACAAAACCGCCTCGCCCGCCAATGCACAAGCACTGATTAAGCGAGCGCATAAATTTCTGAAAAAACGCGCTGTCCGTTATTATCCTGAAGTAGACGAATTCATTTTGCCAGTACCAAAGGGAATGAATGAAGACTCATATTCGGTGGTCCTGGAACAAACGGATCTGGTGCAATATGCCGAGCCGAACTGGCGGATCTATCCCGCCGCGAGGCCGAACGATCCCTCATACCCCCTTCAGTGGCATCATGGTGTGATGGAGTCCGAGTCAGCCTGGGATATAGGCGGCGTACTAACCGGCTCGGCCACGGTTATTATGGCGATTGCCGACACGGGCATCGAACGCACTCACCCCGACCTCGCGCCTTCGCTCATGAATGGCTACAACGCAGTTCTCGGCCAAGAGGACACTTTCCCCGGACAGTACACGAATGACTTGGATGGCCACGGAACCTTCGTGGCTGGATGCGCAGGTGCCATTGGCGATAATGGCATCGGGGTCTGCGGCATGAATTGGCATTTCAGGATTATGCCGATCAAAGTTACGAATTCCGAGGGCAGCGCGAACCTGGATGTCACCCTGGCTGGTATCCGTTGGGCTATAGACCATGTTGCAGTTGGTCAGCACATCGTGATCAACGCGAGCTTCAATAGCGTCGGTTCTCAGTCTGTGGAAACCACTGGCCAATACGTCCGCACGGGCGGCCTGAACGGCCAGCATGGTCCCGGATTGCTCGTTTGGTCGGCTGGGAATAACAATCTCTCTCTCGACGGCTTCGATCCGCAGAATGTGATCGTGGTCGGGGCAACCGACCGGGCGGACCATCGCGCCTCGTTCTCAAACTACGGCCAAGCGGTAGACGTTTATGCTCCTGGCGTGGATGTTTGGAGCACAGGATTGAACGGCGGTATTGCGGAAGCCGACGGCACCAGCGCATCTGCTCCCCTGGTCGCTGGAATTTGCGGTTTGGTTTGGATAGCCGATTCAGGGCTAACTCCGGACCAAGTCGAGCATCACCTCGAACGAGGTTGCAAGAGCTTGCTTGGAACGTATGGTAGCGGTCGAGATCCCCTGTTAGGATGGGGGCGCGTAAACGCTTTTCAAGCAGCCAAGCGTGTCGTAAAATATATCATCAAACCCTTGCCAGTGTCGGGCGGTCTCACCGAGGTCTGGGGACATGACATCAACGGACCTGGAGAGGCATGCGGCGTTGGATTCGGCGGGCTGGGAGGAGAGGGGCGCGGCTTATACTGGACGGGTGGAGATCCTCCTCAAGACCTTGGCACCCTGACGGGGACCACTTATGCAGCCGCCAACGGGATCGCTACCTTACGGGTAGGTTCACATGAAACGGTGATGACAGGAGCTTGCTGGAACCCAGGCCCGCGCGGCGCCTCGAGCCGCGCTTTCAAATGGCAAGCCGGCCAGATGTCCGAGTTGCCCAATCCTTTGTCCAGCACCTCGGTGGCTTACAGCATTAACAGCGATAGTCAAATCGTCGGCGCTGCTTATTATTCCAACGACACCCGATACTCGTGGGCCATTTGTTGGGACGGCGATCAGGTCAGAACTCTCGGAACCTTGAACGGCTATCCCAACAGCACTGGAGTCTGGATTTCGGATAGGGGTCAGATCGTCGGAAACTGCTATGATATCGTTTCTAACAACGCCAAAGCCTTGTTTTGGTCGAGTCCAACGACGCAGCCGACAGACGTAGGACCGCAAGGGCTTGCGCAGACGTTTGCTACCGGGATCAACGCCGATGGAGTCATCGTCGGCACCACGTGGCTGACATTATATAAAGCATTTATCTATCGCAGCGGTACGACGCAATACTTGGACGAGCTGCCAGGGTCAAGCTATGTGGTTGCCAACCACATCAATGACGCGGGCCAAATCATTGGCTGGCGAAATTACCCGAATCCGACCCAAGCCAGCGCGGTAATTTGGAACAACGGCTACATGCAAGATCTAAACGACCTCGTCCATGTGGATTCAGGCGGCGGATGGACGCTGAACTCGGCAGAGCGAATGAATTGGAGAGGGCAGATAGTTGGAATCGGCACCCGAAATGGTGTTCGCATGGGATACATAGCGACGCCGCGTAGCGACTTGGGCCAGACGAACTTGTCCATTCGCAGCAGCATCGTCCTCGAAGACTTTTTGGGCGATCTGAATTCGGACCGTCGCGCCGTCACCTTCGAGCTGTGGCGGAATGGTCAGCAAGAAGAAGTGGTCCCGAACGTCTATCCGAATCTGGACGGTTCGTATCCTTTGCGCACCCAAAAGCGCGGCTTTTTCGACGTCTATGCGAAAGCCGCGCACTTCCTCCGTAAGAAGGTGGCGGCGGTGGAGTTTTCAGACTTCACTACTCAAATTGCTACCCCGTTCAACCTCCTCAATGGCGATGTGGATGGAGACAACGACGTCGATCGAGCGGATTTGAACGCGGTTTTCAATGCGCTCCAAGGTGGAGCTGGCATCCAGAGTATTACGGATTTGAATGGGGACGGTAGGACGACCTTCAAGGACTATCGCATCTGCCAGAGGAATCTCGGCAGGCGGGGGGATTAGGAACCACATGAAAACACGAGCATTTATTTCAATTTATTTATCGGCCACGCCGATCTTTTCTTGGGGGAGTGGGCCGTTCATTGAGCTGAAGGGCTCAACAGAGTTTTCCGCCAGCATGATCGTGCGGCCCTTGCAGTACGCAGAGGCTTTGGAAAAGATGGGCGTTCCTTCGAAGGCGCAAGCGCTCGTCGATCGAGCACACGATTTCTTGAAGCATCGCGCCATAAGATCGTATCCGGAGGTGGACGAGTTCATTCTGCGAGTGCCCAAGGGCAGCGATGAGAACTCATACCACGACGCCCTCATGCAGACGGGCCTCATTCAGTACGCTGAGCCGAACTGGCGAATCCGCTCTACCGTCCGTCCGAACGACACCTCTTTCCCGCGCCAGTGGCATCACACGCTCCTTCAGTCCGAGCGCTCTTGGGACATTAGCGGCACTACAGTAGGCTCTTCCACGATGGTCATTGCCATTGCCGATACCGGCGTTGATCTAAATAATCCGGATCTGGCGGCCTCGCTCGTATCCGGTTACAACGCGGTTACCGACCGAGATCAAGCCGCTGGAGGGGACGTGCAGGACACCAATGGCCACGGCACGTGGGTCACCGGCTGCGCGGCGGCAATCGGCAACAACGGTATCGGCACCAGTGGCATGAACTGGAACTTCAAAATCATGCCGATCAAGGTAAGCAATACCGGCGATGGCAATCTAGACGTAACGTTGAGAGGCGTCCGTTGGGCAATAGACCATGTGGCGTTTGGTCAGCACATCGTCATCAATGTCAGCCGCAGCGGTGTCGGCAGCGAATCGGCGGAAACCACCGGCCAATATGTTCGCACCGGAGGCGAGAACGGCAATCATGGCCCCGGCTTGCTCGTGTGGTCTGCAGGCAACAATAATCTGGATCTTGGCGCCGATGGGTCGCCAGACGTTATCATTGTGGGTGCGACAGACCGGAACGATCAGAAATGGTCGGGATCTAACTACGGGGCCGCCGTGGATGTTTATGCGCCAGGTAAGGACATCGTCAGCACCGCGCTTGGCGGCGGCATCATTAGCAATGACGGCACGAGCATGGCGGCGCCCATCGTGGCAGGCATTTGCGGATCCATTTGGGTCACAAGGTCAGCCCTGCGTCCAGATGAAGTCGAAGAGGCTCTGGAAAAGGGCTGCAAGCCTCTTGGCGCTTCGTTAGGCAGAGACACTTACTGGGGCTGGGGCCGGGTTAACGCCTACGAGAGCTGTAAAAGGGTGGTGCAGTACATCGTGCGCGGTTTGAGTCGAACCGGCTTTGCGGCCTGCGATGGACATGGAATTAACGATCTTGGCGAGGCTGTAGGACAGGGCTATACCCTGGGCCACGACCAAGACGGACGTGGGCTGGTGTGGTCGGGCCAAAATACCTTCAACATCGGCGTGCTCAGCGGCCAGCCCACTAG
Source organism: Fimbriimonadales bacterium (assembly GCA_038328815.1). GTDB lineage: Bacteria > Armatimonadota > Fimbriimonadia > Fimbriimonadales > Fimbriimonadaceae > JBBQMJ01. Next base: position 5,471 of record JBBQMJ010000178.1, read on the forward strand.
CATGTTACTGGCAATTAACAATGCCGGCGTTGCGGTGGGTCTCCGTGATGGGGCGCCAGTTGCAGGCGAAGCCAACAAGGCGCTGATCTGGGATAGAAACGCACAGCCGCCGCTGTCGGAATTGGAGAATCCATTTACCACCAATGCTATGGCCTATGCGATCAACCGTTATGGCGATGTGGTGGGATGGTGTTGGGGCACTACTTGGCACAACGATTTTCGGGCGTTGTATTGGGGCCCCAATCGCATCCCACGCATTCTTCCTCAACTCTCGGGCTACGAAGCGGCTTTCGCTCGAGGAATAAACGACGCCGCGAATATTGTCGGATACAGCTACAATAGCTTCCCGCCCCTCTTCGATCGGGCCACGCTGTGGCCAACGCCGACGTCCAGTCCTGTGGACCTCGGCGTGCCCTTAACTTACACTAATTCCACGGCATACAGCATCAACAGGTATGGAATAGCGGTCGGGGGCGCATGGGCATACCCAAATGGACAGACCCATCCCGCAGTTTATGGTCAGGGCGTCGCTCCGCGGATCCTCGATCAGGTCGCGGGGACTGTGTGGAGCGAGTGCGCAAAGATAAACGACGCCGGGCAAATCGTCGGAGTCGAGTTTGGGCCCGGGGGCAACGATGACTTCCGGGGGGTGATTTGGAACAACAGCTACATGCAGGAGTTGACCTTCCTGGTAGATGTTGGGAATTCCGGAAATGGCTGGAACCTGAAATCGGCGGATGGGATCAACAACAAGGGCCAAGTAGTCGGAACCGCCGTACGGAGCGGCGTCCAGCAAGGCTATATTGCCACGCCATCCAAGGATTTGGGCCAGACCAACCTTACGGTCCGGTGCTCCATTGTATTGGAGGACTTCCTCGGGGACTTACTCGACAAGCCCGTGACCTTCGAGCTGTGGCAGAACGGCCAGCGGGTCGAGTCCATTCCCAACGTGGTTCCAGATGGCGCAGGCCAGTACCAACTCAACACGCTGCAAGCGGGCACCTTCGATGTGTACATCACGGCTGCTAATTTCCTTCGAAAGAAGGTTTCGGGGGTCGTTTTTAACCAGGACAATCCTCCAACCATTAACGCCAGCCTGAAAAACGGAGACGTGGATGGAGACAACGACGTCGATCGGGCGGATCTAAACGCCGTGTTCAATGCCCTACAAGGGGGGGTCGGAATTCAAAATATCGTTGATCTCAACGGAGACGGACGAGTGGATTTCCGAGACTATCGCATTTGCCAGAGGAATCTCGGCAAGCGGGGGGATTAGGAAAACGTGAAAACACGATCAATTATTTTAATTTGTTTATCGGCTACGCCATTGCTGGCGATGGCGATTCGTCCGAACGATCCGTCGTTCCCGCACCAATGGCACCACACGGTTATGCAGACCGAGCGGTCTTGGGATA
>JBBQMJ010000179.1:0-6785 GCA_038328815.1 Fimbriimonadales bacterium
TTCCAAACACGAGCCCGAGCTGATTTGCAGCCAGGGCACGGGCATCCATCCGTGGGTCTTGCGTCTGCAGGTACCGCAAGCTCAAAAAGGCGCCGCCAAAGATGAACCAGGTGGCAGCCAGCGTACAGGGGAAATGGAAAAAGAAGATGCGGGCGAGCTCGGGGTTTTGGAAGGCTGGGGCGTCCGGGACCATAAAGGACGCAAATGTAATGCCTGCTCCAAGCAATCCAAAGAGTAGCGTCGCAATCATGCTGAAAGGCTTGGCGCCCCTAGTGATGAAATACTCAAAAACCCCCGCGCCGAATATCGCGAGGATGAATTCTCCCATTAGCTTCATGATTTCCACACCGCAGCAAAGAGTCCCGGGCCAAGCGCTAACGTCACGCTGGAATAGCCGAGAAGGCCAATCGCTGCCTGTTCGCCGCCAAGCAACGATCCTTCTCCCAACGAAACGCGCATCGAACTAACTCCCAAAGCCACCAACGGAAGCAGCAGCGGTACTGAAATCGCTGCCGCCATCGCAGACCGGTTTGCAGCCTGCGATACGATGGCGCCGCATAAGGTTACCGCCGCCGCCAATGAGGCGCAGCCCCCAAAAAGACTTACACCATAAAGTATCGGTATCTCGACGTTCCTACTGGTCAAAACAAAGAACAATGCGCTTAGGATAATTCCCGTGATCAGCATCTGCACCATGTTGTAAAGACACTTGCCCCAGAACACGGCGTGCGGCCGCGCCCATAGCCGGAGCAAATCTCCGGTTCGCTGCTCTTCCTCAATCAAGAACACGCGCGGCATGGCTACGGCCGCCGAGAAAAGCAGCGCTACCCACATTAGGCCGCTGCTAAGCGTGCCGCTTATCTTCATGCCAAAGCTCGAAAGAGCAATCGCCACAACAGCTACTACTCCAAACAGCCCTGCTGTCATCAGCCCGGACTTCGTACGAAGCTCTGAGGCCACTTCCTTGTTGAAGATGGCCCGGATTTCGCGTTTCCAGCTAGGAGATGCTGAGTTCAAGATTGGCAAGCCTCCTCTCAAAAGGATCGTTCGTCGCGAAGATCAAGGCGCCGCGGCTGGACTGCTCGTCCGCGATGAGGGCAACCAGAGCCCGCCCATCTTCGTCCAGACCTGCGCCCGGTTCGTCAAGCAGCAATACTTCGGGATCGTTCTGAATGGCCAGTGCCATTTTCAGGCGCGTCCGCATACCCGTAGAAAGCTGCGATGCAGGCTTATCTGCTGCTTCAGCAAGAGAGATCTTTTCAAGGAGCTCTTGGTCCCGCGCTTCGCAGCCACGAAGATCGGAAGCGAGGAGGAGATGCTCTCGGCAAGTTAAAGAGGGGTATAGCGCTTGGTCTAAAGCGGCCAGCGACAATTTCGGCTCGCCCTTCACTTGGCCTTCAGTGGAGGTTTCTAGTCCGGCAATAATGCGCAACATCGTTGACTTACCCGACCCATTTGAACCAAGGACGACAAGGCGGTCGCCCTTATCCAGGGTAAACGAAATGCCCCTGAAAAGCCACCTGCTGCCAAAGCGTTTTCCGAGTCCGCAAACCTCAATCACCCTGGGTGTGAGTATGGCAGTGTCCGAGAGAGAGGGCGATTCGTCCAAACTGTAGATATGATCCTGTGCCTCTTAGCAGCGCTTACGTTGCGACAAACCCCGACCGGTCCTTACCCGGAGCTTCAGCTCGGATATGGCCCTTCAACGGCAAAGATCGCAGCTGAGATCCAGAAGGAATATTCGAACGTTGCGCCTGCTCTTTGGAAATTGCTGGATCAGAAGCCGGATCTTACTAAGCCAATCAAGCTCTCGCTGATAGAGGGCGTAGGCGGTGATGGATTCACCGTTGGCGGCCTTGGCGGCCTGTCGCAAATGTTTTTGACGAATTACGGCAGCTTTCCAAAGAGGCGCTACGAAATGGCCCGTAGGCTATGCGAAGCTGCATGGGGTTTGGGCGGCCCCGGGCCAAACGTTGACGATCCGCTTTGGGGGGATGGCCTTCGAGAATTCATTTGCATCGAGGCTTGCCGGCGCTCAGGCTATTTCAACGAAGGAACGGTTGACCTGCGCAATCGATTCAAGGCAGGCATGAAGCTCGACCCTAAATTTGTGCACTCGGACCTTGCGAAGACATCGGGAATTCCAGAGGCGCTACGAACCGCTAAGGGCCTATTCATCCTTGAGCAACTCAGCGTGCGGTATTCGAAGGATTTCGTCATCCACTATTTCCGAGCCAAACGACGCCTTATCCCCGAAGGCAAGCCCTACACCACTGACGACCTAACCGCCGTCGTGAGCTACACCGCGGGCATGGACCAATTCAGGTGGATGAAGCAGCACGGCATCTCGGTCAGCAAAGACCATACGTCCGTGCCGATCAACTAGCCCAGGAGCACTTCGTCGCTATAGACCCGCTCGCCGACAACGTCGCCGGTGCGATTGACGGCGCCGCCAATCAAGGAGTGCTTGATAGCGCCCGAGACATAGACGGTAGCGCCGGGAAGAATCACTGCGTCCTCAATACTCTCGCACTTCACAGTTGCCCCAGACCCAATGACAACCTTTGAACCGACCCGACCCTCGATTTTGCCATCGATCAAATTCGTGCCCCTCGTGATGTAGGCGGTGGTCTCCAGGAATGAATCCAACGTGCCAGTGTCAAACCAATCACCGTCATAGATTCCCGCAAGCACCGTCTCGCCTCGATCGATGAGCATCTGGATGGCGTCCGTGATCTCGTATTCGCCTCGTCCGCTAGGCTGCAAGTCGGGTAGCACCGACCAAATCTGCGGTCCAAAAAAGTAGAGCCCAGCCATCGCCAAATTAGACTCTGGCTCTTTAGGCTTCTCCACGAGCTTGACGATCCTCTCACCTTCTACATTGGCAACGCCAAACCTGCTCGGATCCTGGACTGGCTTTACGATATTAAGATTGGCGCACTTCGATTCCTTGAACCGCGCGGCATGCTTCTGAAGGCCCTCGCTGTAGAGGGCATCGCCGAGATAGAGCACAAAGTCGTCGCCCGCAACAAATTCCTTGGCAAAGCCAACCGCGTGGGCAAGGCCCTTAGGTTCCATCTGACGGACATAACTGTGGCGAATACCAAAGTCCGAGCCGTCGCGAAGCTCGGCTTTCATAAGCGCCTCGTTTTCTCCCACAACTACGCAAATATCAGCGATGCCAATCTCTTTCAGCCGGTCAAAAGCGTAGTGAAGCGTTGGCCTATTGGCAAGCGGCAAGAGCGGCTTTGGAATGTGGTGGGTAACCGGATATAAGCGGCTACCTTTACCGGCGGCCAAGATGACTCCCTTCATGCTTTAACTCCTCAAGCCAATTCGTTCAATTGCTAAAAGTGGAGAATACCGGCGCAACCGTCCGCAAGGTACGCTCCGCGTCATGAGAATCCTTCGCCACGGACGGCTGGGGATCGCTGCCCTAGTGGCAGTCGGATGCTCCTCAACACCCCCACCGCCGTATCCCAACTGGAGCCAGAAAGCGGCTCAGCCAATTCGCGACGCAGGCATCAGTACGACATTCAGCGCCTACAAATCGGCCGCACTTCAAGCAGAATCTTTGGGCGCAAAGTATGTCGACCGAGTCGCTTTCACGCCTGGCCAACGGAAGGCTGTCGAACTTGCCCTGCTACCTGCCGTAACGCTTGTGCGCCAGCAGAACGGCAGGCCAGTTGAGTTTGACTTCAGCCCACGCGCGCCGTTCACCCCAGCGCCTTTCCAGAAGGGCTGGCGCCTCATCGGGCGGTGTCTGGTTTGGGATGTGCAGTCTAGCGGAAGCGATTTGGACAAGGCTATTGCCGAAGCCTCGCAGGCGACAAGTTTTGGTTTTGGCCTAACCAGTGGCGGCGCCACCGATGCTTCGCTGGGATTGACGATTGCCGACGAAGCCCGTCGTGCCATCGTGCCACGTCTCGACGAAATGTCGGCCGATCAACTCGACAAACTTGCGTCCGGTATCCAAGCTGCCCTGCTCTCCAAGCCCACCCTGCAAAAGACTATTGAGAATGAGCATCAGCAAATGCTGATGGGCGTGCAAACGATCCAGGACGCCTATGTCCACGAGGACTACAAGGAGCTTCACGAGAAGCTAGGCAACGACGTGAAGGATGCCATCACCTATCTGCAAGACATGCATAGCGACGATGCCAAGAAACGACCAATCTACTTCGAGAAACTAGCCAGCGAGGCCGATACGGAGGCGAATTGGCTAAGCTCGGCGTGCTTATTGCCCGCCGTGAAACGAGTCCCGGAAGTTGAGCCCAAAACCACCGAACAGCGCCCCTGGCGCAAATTCGCCAAGCAGTTCTTCCGCACCTGCCGTCCGCTCCTGACCATGAACGACGCGACGCTTGCTCGGACCAGACTGCTGATCCTGAACTGCCGCATCATGGCCCTGGTGAAACGTGCGGGCTCCGCGCCGCAAGAACTAGGCCAGTTCCCGGCAAGGCTCCGTCAGGACCCTTATTCTGGGTTGCCATTTGTCTACCGGGCGGATTGGCAGGAGTTTTATTTGTACAGCGTCGGCCAGGATTTCAAAGACGACGGTGGGCAGACCGACGAGACCTTCACAACGCCGGACCTGATGCTGGAGAAGGCTAAGAACTGAAAACGCCCGAAGGCCTGGAGGCCGAGATAAGATAGCTCAGGCCACCGGCCTGGGTAGCGGCAGCCACAAATCTTAAGTCCTGTAGGGGCGATATATGTCTCGTCCGTTCAGGGCTTTACAAACTTCCCAACGCCGGACCTGATGCTGGAAGGCGAAGAACTAGTAGCCCATAATGTCGATATGAGGCAAGATCGGTTCGGGTTGCAAGACACCGGCTACGCCGTCGAGCGGAAAATGATAGAGCTTCTGAGGGCCAAAACCCCTGAGCAAAGGTTGCGTATGACCATTCAACGCATGGAACTTATGCGCACCATGCGAAGGCAGACCGAGCAGTTGCGAGGGGACCGCCCAGATGGACCTCGATGAACTAATACCCGACTTCTGTCACAGGCTGGACTCGGCTCAAATTGAATACCTCATTGGCGGCTCATTTGCCTCAAGCGTATGGGGTGAGCCTCGGCAGACTAATGATGTCGATGTAGAAGTCTGGTTGACCCCCGAGAACGAAGGCCGGTTCGTCCAATCATTCGCGGATCCATATTATGTCTCTAAGGAAGAGGTTCGCGAGGCCCTGACCTCGAGCGATATTTACCGCAGCGTGCAGGTTCTCCACATGGATGCCGTATTCAAATTCGACTGCTTCCTTCAGGGACATTCTCCCATCGACCGCGAGGCATACGAGCGCGCCTTATTTGTTGAAATCTTTCCAGGCCAACATCTGCGGCTGGCCTGCCCAGAACACATCTTGGTTCAAAAACTTCGCTGGTACGAATTGGGAAACCGCGTCAACGAGCGTCAATGGCGCGACCTTAAATTCGTTGCGAAGGTGCGCGATGACCTCGATTGGGTGCTAGTTGATCGGTGGGGCGGAATGCTTGGTTTGGAGTCTGCGCTACACGAGCTTAAGGACGAGCTACAACTGGACGCCGAGAACTAACCAGTCTCTTTAACCTGCACGTCCCAAAGTCGCACAGTCTTATCCTGCCCACCTGCCGCAAATCTCAGCCCATCGGGACTGAACGCCACGCACGAGACGGGGCGGTTGCTTACTTCAATCCGAACATTCCCAATGCCCTTCGCGGCGTTCCACAGACCAACCGTGCCGTCTCGAGAACCGCTCGCAAACAACCAGCAGTTCGGATGGAAAGCCAAAGCCTCGATCGGCTTTGTATGGCCGAATAGCATCTTGGTCAAAAGGCCCGATGAAAGGTCAAACACGCGAATCGAATAGTCCACAGCCGCCGCCGCTAAAAAATGTCCATCCTGGCTAAACGCCAGGGCGGTGACCGTGGAACGGACATTCCGCAAAGTCTGCAAAAGTGCCCCGTTTGCGCCGTGCCAAATCTTCACTGTTGCGTCGGCCGACCCGGTGGCGAGCAGCTTGCCATCCGCTGACCAAGCGACGGCAGTTACGGAATCCGCGTGATCAGTCTTCCGGAACCTCGGCATGCCATTGAGCGTGTTCGACACCGCCAGGGTCCTATGGATCGAACCCGCCGCGATAGACTTGCCGTCGGGCGAGATCGCCAAACACGACACCCATTCTTCCGTGCCGTTGCGCCAGGAATCGATGTGAGTTCCGTTCAGGTGCCAGAAGGAAACCGTGCTTTCGGAAGAGCCCGCCGCAACCATCCGGCCTTCGGGAAAGGTTCTAATCGTCGAAATGACGCCCGAATCGAGTTTGGTCTTTCGAGAGGGCTTGCCATTTTCATCCCACCAAACAATCTCGTTATCGAAAGCGGTTGAAATCAACTGGCCCGTATCCGGCGTGAAAGCGACTGCGTAAACCGGCGTCATGTGCGCCTTTAGCCGCGAATGGAGCTTGACTACAACCGGCTTGGGAGCTTCTCGTCGTCTCTTTGGAGCATCGTCCTCAAAACCGCCGCCAGCCAGTGCAGCATCATATTCAAGCCTTCGAGCTTCGTCAATAAGGGTCTCAAAAGCCTCATTAATCCTCGCCATCTGGTCGTGCGCGCGGGGATCGGAATTGACGTCCGGGTGGTGCTTGCGGGCCAAAAGGCGGTAGGCCTTGCGCAAGGTTTCGGTGTCGGCGCTGGGGCCGACGCCAAGAACTTCATAGAGCGTAGTAAGCGTTTTCAACTTGTTAACGGCTGGAACCTGAAGTCACCGTCCATTTTTCTATAGATGGGTGTGCGGTTAAGCA
>JBBQMJ010000180.1:0-6779 GCA_038328815.1 Fimbriimonadales bacterium
GTCCTGGAAACCCTTGCTCCCGCCGAGCGAGTGGCCTTTGTACTTCACGACATGTTCGATCTGTCCTTCGAAGAGATCGCCCCAATTGTGGATCGTTCGCCTACCGCAACGAGGCAACTCGCCAGTCGCGGCAGGCGCCGAGTTAGGGAGGTCGGTGAAGTCGCAAGCAGTGACATCTCTCGCCGTCGCGAAATTGTTGACGCTTTCTTGGCGGCGGCGCAAGGCGGGAATCTTGAAGGCCTCATTTCGATACTTGATCCGGACGTGGTCCTCCGCGCCGACAGTGCGGCCGTCAAGTTCGGCGCCAAGGAAGAAGTCCGCGGAGTGGCCGAAGTGGCGGCAACCTTCTCGGGCCGAGCTCAGGCGGCCCAAAGAGCGGTCGTGAATGGGGTGGCAGGTATCGTCTGGGCTGCAGGTGGCACCATAAGAGTCGCTTTCAACTTCACTATCGAGCTTGGGAAGATCAAGCACATCGACCTCGTTGCCAACCCGGCCACGTTGGAAATGCTTAAACCGTCAATTATTGGAGCTTAGCTAGTTCACTTGCCGTATTGGGCGATGCGCTCTAACAAGTCGACGAGTTCTTTCGGATGAGACCATTGCACGTTGTGGTCGCCCTCCATGACAAGCGCTGGCCATCCACGCGCTTCGGCGCGCTTGTAGAATTTGTAAAAGGCATCTTTCTCTGAAGCCGCCCCTTTATCGACAGTCAATACGTAGGTGCTTGGAACCTTCAACGCCACAGCCTGATTCTTCAAGACAATCTTTTCGCTCCATGTCTTGGCAGGGTGCGGCACGTCGTGCGGCAACGGCTCATCGCCCTTAATCCAAGGCGGCGTGATGAACCCATCCTTGATTGCCATGCCTGGGCCTTGCCTCATGCTGTCCACTGATTCACCATTCTCGGGGAGAAAGGCGTCGAGGTAGATCACGCCCTTGATGCGATCAGGTACCCGATCAACGACCCCGGTGATCACCATTCCGCCGTAACTGTGTCCCACGAGGACGACATCGTGGAGATCCTCCCAAAGGATCACATTGACGATATCTTGGATGTGAAGGGTCAGGTCAATGTCGGGGGTTGCGAGGTGCGAACGCTCGCCTTGGCCAGTAAGAGTTGGGCGATAAACCTTGTGGCCGTCCGCGCTCAAACGCTGATCGACCTCTTTAAATGCCCATCCGCCGCCCCACGCTCCGTGAACTATAACGAACGTGTAATTCGCCTCACCCGCCCCATTTTGCTCCTGAGCAAATGTCCTCGCAACAACACAAAGGGCCAAGAGCAGAAGGATCTGTCGCATGGATGGATTATGCCTTGCCATTCTCGCAACTCGCAGGCACAGCTGCAGCGCCTGGCGAAGGCGACGTCGAGGCAATTTCGGCTCGGACCCCTTGCTGTTTCGTCCTGCTCGATGGGGCGTCCCGTACGTACAGCGCCAATTGCTCGTGGATCGCTAATCTGCCGACGCGAACCTACCTACGGGCCGTCTCATACCTTTGACTTTTAGCTTGCTTCAACTCCTTTGATTGGCGAGCTAGGTATCCCAGCGTAATCTCAGCGTTGACTTCCAGATAAAACTCAATCTCAAATTCAAACGGGCCGGCAGTCGATGGGGCCTGGGTGATAAGCTGCTCTTGCCCAAAGCCTATCGCGAGTCGCTGGAGACCACCATCTGTAGACAGCTCCGCGTTGCGCCCAGCCATGATCCCTGCCGGCACCTCCTTACCGTCATAACGCCAGATCGCATTTCGAATCCAAACGACGGATGTGAGGTCATAGATACAGATTCCGACCGTAGCACCGGGAGGACAATCGGCTTCGACCTTAACTGTTTGCCAGGCATAAACTGGTCGGAACTTGGAAGTGGAGTAATGGAGGACTGACGTTTGCCAAAACAGTGCCATGTTGCCTTGCCTGAGTGGAATCCCAAACACTTGAAGCGACTCCATGAACTCTTCCCAAAGGCTCTCAATACGGTCGTCGAAGGCCCCGTTTTGAAATTCCAATGGCGCGGCAGCAGCCTCAACACAGAGGTCGTAGGTCTTCTTCACCAAGAAATGGTGCTTTCCCAAGTCTTTGACGGACTGGCTGTTATGGTTCATATCAAGCCTCACCGTGCCGACGGCCGCCGACCATTCTTCTGGGTTTGGGGACCATCCTTGAACCGAGTCGATAAGATACTCAGCAGTCTTCCTTGGCGTGGTCAAGAAGTCTTCATAAATCATCACGTTCCTTCGGTGGCCAATACTATGTTTTAGAGGCGCAAGCGTGTAATGCAACCACAGCCCTAGCGAATGGCTTATGGTAAATCCCTCCCTCTTAAACATCGACCCAGCAACACCAAGGGGACTTCGAACGCAAATGACATAGTACGGGGTGATAGCAAGGTTCTTGAACGCAGCATTGTAGAAGGTCATCAATACTGACGATCTAGGCTCCTTCCAGCCCCATAGTTCTTGATCGCTAAAGTGCTCGGTCAGTACATTTTCAATCTCGGCGACTACGCGATTGGATTGAGGCAGATCAAGCCAATCCTCTGTTATCGCGGCAACTCGCTCATAGTTCATGCCGAAAGCAGCTAGCGTGTAGTGGTCCACTTCGAGAATCTTAAGGTGCTCCCAATAGCCTTCGGGGTTGTAGACATTTGCTTCAAGCATGTCTTCGGGCTCACCCAGATACAGGCCCAGCTTGCTAAGGAAATTCGCTATGCTGGAAGTCCCGCTCCGATGCATACCGGCTATTACAATTGGAGTTCCTGTTAGTTTCATGTGTCGTTCTGTGTAGAAGGATTCTAGAAGATTGCCGGTCGCACCTAGGACGCTGCCAGTGCCTTTTCTCGGAGACAGTCGATGAACAGCCTCAGAGAGGCCGGATATTGCCGGAAGAAAAGTGATGGCTCGATCATTTCTAGCTCTGAAAGAACCCAACGGCCGTCGTTGTCCTTCATAAGATCGACGCGGGAATAGAGCCATGGTTCACTAACCGTAGCCATAACTGCCTGGCATAGGGCGCGCTGTTCAGCATTTGGTTGAATCGCGGTAGAAACAATCTCCTCGCCGCCCGCGAATCGAGGCTCCTTCACAATCCCGTGAGTGAGCTCACCGGCGATATGAACGAAGGCAATCTCGCCGCCGCTGTGGACGCCATGCATGAAGGGCTGAACCATCGCCTCACCTTTATCCAAGACCTTCCCGAGGAAATCATCCGCTTCTGACAACCGATCCAAGCCAAATCGCTCGGTCATATGGGAGGCCGCCGACACAGCCGGCTTAATGATGACGTCGCTCCACCCCATCTCATCCATTACGGAGGCGGCTGAAGTTTCTGCACCCGGGTTTACAAACAGGGTCGGAACGATAGGTACACCATGACGCTCAAGTTCGACCAAATATCGCTTATTCATATTCCAAAGAATCAGCGACGCAGGATTCCACAAAGTAGAAACGCGATTAACACGGGCAACCCAATCACGGAACGCTGCTTCGTTTAAGTGGTAGTTCCATGTAGACCGCGGAAGCACCAGCGAATAGATACTCCAGTCAACTTCAGTATCTTCCCAAGCTACTAAGTCAGCCGATATCCCCGCTGCTTCACAAGCGGCCAGGACCAATGGCTCATCGACGTCTGGCTCCGGGATGGTCTTGCACGTGGCGAAGGCTATCGACTGCACACCTTCATTTACCCGATTCGAGTTCGGCGAACGTTAAGCATCGTCTAAGACATTGCGTGGACACCGAGGTGATAAGTCTATTTCGCCGGGAACGGCCGTTCAGTTGTTGAGCAAAGCGTGCCTTGACAGGTCCCGTTCGGAGTAGCTTCCCAGGGGCCCTGCCCGCAAGCCATACTGTAATCGATGATCGATGTTAATTTGCTCCTCGAGGACTTCGAGGGCACGGCGGCCGCATTGGCTCGAAAAGGCGTAGAGCGAACGTCACTGGAAAGCGCACGTACCCTCATGGTTGAGCGTAAGAAGCTCATTCACCAAATCGACACGGCTCGTGCCGAAATGAACGTCGCCTCCAAACAGATCGGCATGCTCATGGGCCAAAAGGATTTGGCGGGAGCTGAGAAACTTAAGGGTGACGTCACCGCGACTAAGACTCGAATTGCCGACACCGAAGTCGCGCTGGAAAAGACCCAAGGCGAGCTGGACTACATCATCCTACGCGTCCCAAATCTTCCTTCACCCGATGCTCCTGATGGCAAGGGTGAAGAGGACAACGTCATCCGTCGTTACGAGAACTACGATCCCAAGAAGTACGAAGGCAAGACATACAGGCCGCACTGGGAAGTAGCGGCCGATCTCGACATTTTCGACGCCGAGCGGGCGACCAAGATTAGTGGCGCAGGCTTTGCCTTGATGAAAGGCGATGGCGCGAGACTGCTGCACGCCCTAATCGCCTTCGCTCGGAACCTGAATCAGGACAACTACCTAGAAATCCTGCCGCCACATTTTGTTCGTACCGACACGTTCACTGCAACGGGCCAACTGCCTAAATTTGAAGAAGACGCCTACAAGTTTCGAGATGACGACCTGTGGGCCATTCCAACCGGCGAAGTGCCCTTGATGGGCATGCACCGCGACGAGATCCTCCGCGAGGAGGAACTGCCGAAGAGGTACATGGCATACACGGTTTGCTTCCGCCGCGAAGCAGGCAGCGCGGGCAAGGACACTCGCGGGTTTCAGCGGGTTCACGAGTTTCACAAGTTGGAGGCGCTCAAGCTTTGCACGCCTGAACAGATTCCTGCCGAATACGAGAGCCTGCTAGAGGACGCCGAGCGGCCGCTCAAGCTGTTAGGCCTTCCCTACCGCGTCGTTGACCTGTGCACCAAGGACCTGACCTTCTCTTCTGCGCGGGTGATGGACCTTGAGGTCTATTCGCCCGGCGTCGACAAGTGGTTGGAAGTGTCTTCTGTTGGCCAGTTCAGCGATTTCCAGGCGCGGCGAGGCAACATTCGGTTCCGCCGAGGCACGGGCAAACCCGAGTTTGTGCACGCCTTAAACGGCTCGGCTCTAGCGACGCCAAGAGTCTGGGCAGCCGTGATCGAGCATGGTCAGCAAGCCGATGGCACTGTCCGCATTCCCGACGCCCTGATCCCCTTCATGGGCAAAGATTTCATCCGTCCACGTCCCGAAGGCGGCTGCTAGCGGCCCGATGAAGTCCATCGATGGAGACAAGGCGCTTGCCGCCCTTGAGGAATCAATGGACTCAATCCACCGGCCCTACTCCCTAGTCTCCGGCTCAACGGCGCACGACGAAGGGGACTGTTATTGGTACGAGAGCGCCATCGGCAACGGGATTTATGGCGGCGTGTTTCGGCAGCGGTTCAGTGAAGAAACAGCTGATCGTCGAATACAAGAGGTTGAAGAGGCCATGCCGCTCGGTTATGGCTGGATGGTCTTGCCGACCGCAACTCCGCCTGACTTGGGAGAGCGAATTGCAAGAGCCGGCGGAAAGCAGGTGATTGAATTGAAGGGCATGGCCCTGCACCTTGACGATTTGGCCCCAGCACCTAAGATGCCTTTAGGCGTTGAGTTAATCCCTGCCGACAGTGAGGACCTTGTTCGTGACTACGCGCTGCTTTACCCTCTGCTTTTTGGCCTCCCGGCCGGCCCTTGGCTGGAGAAGGTGGCAGAGGCTGAGCTTGAAATATTCCGTTCAGGCCACGATCAACTTCATCGCTATCTGGCCTTGGAAAACCGCAAGCCCATTGCCGCCGGCGCGACCGTCACCCATGGTGGATCGGCATCGCTTGGAACCCTGTTCACTTTGCCCGAAGCCAGAAACCGAGGCATCGGCCAAGCCCTTGCAACCCACGGACTGCAAGCAGAGCGAAGCGCTGGCGCCGACCTAGCCGTCCTCTGGGCGGGACCTGGCGCAGATCCGCTTTATGAGCGCATGGGCTTTCGGTACATCGCGTCGGCCCTCGGCTATGTATTTCACGTTGACTAGCAACACTGTCGTTCTGGAGCAAAGCAGCGAAGGAATAGAATCAGCCCTCCGGGTTCCGGTCATTGGCTTGGACACTACTGTATCCGGGAAGCGTCGAACGCCCGCTCAAAATCTGTGGCGATGGGCAGATCCTATCGCTTCGCTCCAGGAAGACAAAATAGGAGCGCGGCGGTTCACCGACAAATTTGGTCCGGCAGACGAGGCCATTTTGAGCAGTTGACGTGACGACCCCGAAGGGTCCAGACGATTCCTCGAGGTCAAGATTCCGAAGTCGTCACCCGTCAAACCAGGGAGCTCGCGACGAGCGCGCGGGGGTGGGTGGGCTCCGGCTTTGCCGGAGAAATCCGGACCGCAAGCTCGACTTCGATGCGATTTCCGGAAGGCGAAACGGGGTTCGCCCCTCCCAACCGGAGCCTTCTGACATAATTCCTACAGGACAAAGATGACCACACGAACTTCCATTCGCGCGCCGCGGGGCACTGAAATTAGCTGCAAAGGTTGGCATCAGGAAGCGGCGCTTCGCATGCTTATGAACAACCTTGACCCCGAGGTTGCTGAGAATCCGGACGAGCTGATTGTTTACGGCGGGACCGGCCGAGCTGCCAGGAATTGGGACTGCTTTCACGCCATCGTTCGCTCACTGCAAAGCCTTGAGAACGACGAGACCTTACTCGTTCAATCCGGAAAGCCGGTCGGCATCTTCCGCACGCACCCAGAAGCGCCTAGGGTTCTGATCGCCAACTCAAACCTGGTTGGGCGGTGGTCTAATTGGGAGGAATTCAACAAGCTGGAAAAGGCGGGGCTGATGATGTACGGCCAGATGA